>NZ_MIIV01000086.1:0-8140 GCF_001743015.1 Shigella sp. FC1567 | reverse complement strand
GCTGGCCGCTGTATGAATCACGCCTGAAGGGAAAGCTGCACGTTATCAGCAAGCGTTACACTCAGCGCATTGAGCGACATAATCTGAATCTGAGACAACATCTGGCAAGGCTGGGACGGAAGTCACTGTCGTTCTCAAAATCGGTGGAGCTGCATGACAAGGTCATCGGGCATTATCTGAACATAAAACACTATCAGTAAGTTGGAGTCATTACCTGCACGCACTATGTAATAACTTCTCCCACTGGCCTGGAACAACTGAACTTATTGAACTATGTTAGAAAATACGCCAGTTTAAGTATCTGCCTGAACTGGCAAGGTTAAGCACAATGATATATCGGCGCGTATTCCGTTGCATAAGTGTGCAAAAAAAGTGGAAGACGTATCGAGATTTGTGCGTCTGATCGAGACATGTTTAAAAATGGCTTGCCATAATTAACGTTGTATGTGATAACAGATTTCGGGTTAAACGAGGTACAGTTCTGTTTATGTGTGGCATTTTCAGTAAAGAAGTCCTGAGTAAACACGTTGATGTTGAATACCGCTTCTCTGCCGAGCCTTATATTGGTGCCTCATGCAGTAATGTGTCAGTTTTATCTATGTTATGCCTGCGGGCGAAGAAAACAATCTAAGGAATTTTTCAAATGGCAAAGATTAAAGGTCAGGTTAAGTGGTTCAACGAGTCTAAAGGTTTTGGCTTCATTACTCCGGCTGATGGCAGCAAAGACGTGTTCGTACACTTCTCCGCTATCCAGGGTAATGGCTTCAAAACTCTGGCTGAAGGTCAGAACGTTGAGTTCGAAATTCAGGACGGCCAGAAAGGTCCGGCAGCTGTTAACGTAACAGCTATCTGATCGAATCCACTGATCTGAAGTGTGAATACGCTTCAATCTCGCTATAAAGCCTCGTCGAATGCGAGGCTTTTTACTATGCTTTATCTTCGCTCCTGGCGTTCGGATATTTGCCCGCCGCGTGATTCGCGTTACACTTGCGGCCTTTAGTATCCTGCCGGAGTTGTCATGTCTTTTTCCTGTCCACTTTGCCATCAGCCTCTTTCGCGTGAAAAAAACAGCTATATCTGTCCCCAGCGACATCAGTTTGATATGGCGAAAGAAGGGTATGTCAATCTGCTGCCCGTTCAGCATAAACGGTCTCGTGATCCGGGCGACAGCGCGGAAATGATGCAAGCACGCCGCGCATTCTTAGATGCCGGACATTATCAGCCGCTGCGTGATGCAATTGTCGCCCAACTGAGGGAACGGCTTGATGATAAGGCCACGGCGGTGCTGGATATTGGCTGTGGTGAAGGGTATTACACACACGCATTTGCCGATGCGTTGCCCGAAATCACCACGTTTGGTCTGGATGTTTCGAAGGTAGCGATAAAAGCGGCGGCGAAACGCTATCCGCAGGTCACTTTTTGTGTCGCTTCCAGCCACCGTTTGCCGTTTTCCGATACCAGTATGGACGCCATAATACGTATTTACGCGCCGTGTAAAGCAGAAGAATTAGCACGAGTAGTGAAGCCCGGCGGCTGGGTCATTACTGCCACGCCGGGACCGCGACATTTGATGGAGCTGAAGGGGCTGATTTACAATGAAGTACATCTTCATGCACCTCATGCAGAACAACTGGAAGGTTTTACATTACAGCAGAGTGCGGAGTTGTGTTATCCGATGCGTCTTCGCGGTGATGAAGCCGTCGCATTATTGCAGATGACGCCGTTTGCCTGGCGTGCGAAGCCAGAAGTCTGGCAAACACTGGCAGCAAAAGAAGTGTTCGACTGCCAGACGGACTTTAATATTCACCTCTGGCAGCGTTCTTATTAACCGTGGAAGTGCGTCCAGAGGATCTGGACGCCGATGCCGATCAGTACCAGCCCGCCGAGAATTTCCGCTTTTTTCCCAATAATTGAGCCGATAAAGCGACCAACCATCATCCCTAATGTTGACATAATCAAGGTTGCACAACCAATGGCCAATGCGGTCGCGATAATGTTGACCTGCAGGAAAGCAAGACCAACACCCACAGCCATGGCATCCAGGCTGGTGGCAATCGCGGTGGTTACCAGTAGCCAGAAACCGTGTCGACGGCGCGGCTCTTCATCTTCATCATCTGCGCCACGAAAACCCTCAATAATCATTCGCCCGCCGAGGAATATCAGCAGCACAAACGCAATCCAGTGGTTCCATTCAAGGACAAACCGGCTGGCTAACATGCCCATTCCCCAGCCGATCAGCGGCGTCAGGGTTTCGACGGCACCAAAAATAAGGCCGGTTCGCAATGCTTCAGAAAATTTCGGTTTATGGAGGGTGGCACCTTTACCGATTGATGCAGCAAATGCATCCATCGACATACCAAACGCAAGAAGAACAGTAGCAGTGATATTCATGACAATGTCCTGACCGGGGTATCCATAAAACACATCATCGCCCCCAGCAAACATGCATACATGAACAACAAGCCGTGATGGTTTTTGCGTTCATGCAGGCATAGCGATTGATGTGCATATGGTCTCGCCTGACTGAAAGTATTCAGTCCGTACGTGCCACGTTTTGCAACGAGTATGTTGACACGTACATTTCCGGAATCTGGAAATCGGCTACTCCCCAAATGAGGGCGCAACCTTAACATATTTTGAGAATATAAAACAACTGTTGGAATATATTATTTCATTGCTTTATTGATAACGAATTCATTTAGATTTATATATCAATGAAACGTTAAAATAAATAACAAATAAGGGAAGAGGTAATATAGCCTAAGCTATGTCTGATTATTAAAAATACACTAAACATAGCTTTGGCTAAATTCATAACTTATTGAGTTAAAACGATAAGCTTATAAATTCTTTCCAGATTGTCGATATTTCGAACGCGGATTAACAGCCGACGCTGTTCTAATTGCATCACCAACACGCCATCTTCCGACAAGTTCATCGCTTTGATTCGGCTATATTCAATCCAGACATTGGCGAAGAAAAAACCTTTTTGTTTAAAGATGATCTTCGGAACGCGGATCCAGAATATATAAAAACCCATCAGAGCCAGTGCGCTTAATAACCATGTCGTTATTAATGCACCATGATTCGTGACGTTGTTATAGATAAGAATGACAATCAATCCGACGAAGATAACGCTATCGATGCGACCACGCCGGAGCAAAGGAATTGCCAGCAGGGTGGGGCCGTTACGGCGGGGCATGATGAACTGATCGTAGATCGCGAAGGCCAGGAGTGCGGCGATGAAAAGAATCAGTACCAGGTCCGTGATTGTCATTAATCCTCCAGATAAAAAAACGGGGCCAAAAGGCCCCCGGTAGTGTACAACAGTCTTACAGTCCCAGCAGGCCGCAAGCGTAACCAGCGATACCGATGACGAAGAAGCCAACGATGATCCACAGCGGGTTAACTTTTTTGCGCAGTAGCCACATACAAGCAAAGGTCAGCAGCAGTGGTACCAGGCCTGGCATTAACTGGTCCAGAATAGTCTGGACAGTAGTAACGTGTTCTTTGCCCGTCTGGTCAGTAATGCGAGAGACAACCAGCGGGATGTTGACATGTGTCCACTTGTTAACCAATGCCCCCATGACAAACAGGCCGAGGATAGACGCCCCTTCCGTCAGTTTTTGCAGGAAGCCACCACCCATATCTTTAACGATATCGATACCTTTGGAGTAACCATACGCTACGCCGTAGTAACGGGTTGCCAGACGCACCAGGTTAAACAGGATGAAGAACAGCAGCGGACCTAACAGGCTGCCGCTCATCGCGATACCGGCACCCAGTGCTGCAAATACCGGACGTACGGTTCCCCAGAAGATCGGGTCGCCTACACCAGCCAGCGGCCCCATCAAACCGACTTTGATACCGTTGATAGCACCGTCGTCGATCTCTGCGCCATTAGCACGCTGTTCTTCCAGCGCCAGGGTTACGCCGAGAATCGGCGCAGCCACGAACGGCTGGGTGTTAAAGAACTCCAGGTGACGGCGAATAGCTTGTTTACGAGCTTCGTTGTTCTCAGGGTAGAGGCGACGAATTGCCGGTACCATAGAGAAGCAGAAACCCAGTGCCTGCATACGTTCGAAGTTCCATGAACCCTGGAAGAGGTTAGAACGCAGGAAGACGCCACGAATATCACTTTGAGTGAGTTTTTTCTCGGTGGTAGTTTGAGTTGTATCAACCATTTCGCTCACCTGTTAGTCCAGTTCGTTATCGAGATCGTTGTTACCAGCAGCCTGAGCAGGCGCACCGGCTACGCGGTTGTATTTCGGGCTAAGTTGGATGTAGAGCACTGCCATAACAGTACCGATCACACCCAGAGCAACCAGGTTAAAGTTGGTGAATGCTGCGGTTACGAAGCCGAGGTAGAAGAACGGCATCAGGTAGCCAGCACGCATCATGTTGATAACCATCGCATAACCAACCACCACGATCATGCCACCGGCGATATTCAGACCATTGGTCACCACTTCCGGAATCGCATTCAGCATGTTCTGTACTTCGCTGGTACCAACAGACAGCGCAACGATGACGGCCGGAATAGCCACACGCATTGCTTGCAGGAACAGAGAAGAAACGTGGATCCAGGAAATCGCTGTCAGGTTGCCGTTATCAGCAGCCTTATCCGCAGCGTGCTGGAAAGCAACGGTAATAGTACGAACGATGATGGTCAGTACCTGGCCCGCAGCGGCCAGAGGGATTGCCAGTGCGATACCTGCACCAATGCTCTGATGACCTGCGATAACCAGAATGGTAGAAATGATAGAAGCCAGAGCGGCGTCAGGCGCAACTGCAGCACCGATGTTCATCCAGCCCAGCGCGATCATTTCCAGCGTACCACCGATAATAATACCGGTTTTCATATCCCCAAGAACGATACCCACCAGGGTACACGCGATTAGCGGACGGTGAAACTGAAATTCATCGAGGATTGATCCCATACCTGCGATACAGGCTACGATAAATACCAGCACAATTTGAAGAGTGGTAATCTCCATTGTACTTCTCCTGTTTACGTAAGACTTAAGTGTGAAAACTGAGTGATAATCAACACAATACGTTACTTATCGATTTTGCTGATCAGATCCATCATTTTCAGTTTCGGATCGGTGGAAACCTTACGGACTTCCAGCTCAATACCGCGCGCATTCAGTTTCTTGAACGCCTCGATATCTTTTTCATCAACCGAAACCGCGTTATTCACCTGGGTTTTACCCTGACGGAATGCCATACCACCGACGTTAACAGAGGTGATTTTCACGCCGCCTTCAACGAGACGCTCTACATCTGTTGGGTTGGTAAATAACAGCATTACGCGTTCGCCAGCATATTTCGGGTTGTTGTAGACGCGAATCATTTTGGCAACATCAACTACGTGTGCTGTTACGCCCGGAGGTGCAACCTGGGTGAGCAGTGTCTTACGAACGGTATCCGCAGCCACTTCATCACTAACAACAATAATACGGGAGACATTGGTTTCTTTGGTCCAGCGGGTGGCGACCTGACCGTGAATCAGACGGTCGTCGATACGCGCAAGGCCAATAACCATGTAGTCGTTTGGCCCCATTGGTTTTGCCGGAGTTGGAGCCGCTTTTGGTGCTGCGGCAGCGGGTGCTGGCGCGGCTTTTTCAACCGGTTTGGCTTTCAGTGCTTTCACGCCTTCACGGCCTGTTTCTACTGCCAGCGCAACCAGTTCATCAAAGCTTGGGTCATCATCACGAGCCATTAACGTTTCCACGAGCATTGGAATGTTAACGCCTGCAATGACTTCATAATGCTCTTTGTCGACGACAATGCGGCTGGCAGCATTGAACGGGCTGCCTCCCCATGTATCAACGAGAAACAGCACGCCTTTAGTGGTGTCGAGTTTTGCCAACTGAGCGTTGTACTTTTCAATCAGCGTTTCGGCATTTTCACCTGGAACGAAATCGATCCAGCCGACGTTTTCCTGCTCGCCTAACAGCATTTCTGCCGTTTTAAGCAACTGCTCTGCAGCCCAACCATGTGTGCCTATAACAATAGCAATGGTCACTTGCTACCTCCTTTATTATCGTTAACACCTCAACGTGCCAGATGTATTTTTGAATCGTCGTCCACAATCGAATCGATTCAGATAAGGGCTACAACCAAAAACCCCTGCGTTTCGCGATTTATTTTAGATATCGAAAAAATTATTTTATGTGATGAAGATCCGTAATTTAACTTTCGATTAGCAGAAATTTCGAAAGGTAAAATATCCTTGTCACATTCGTTTGCAAAGGAAGGTAAATCTTTGCCAAATCAGAGGCGTCTCTGATATGTTTAACTCCCGTTTAACAACCATGGAGTATAGGGCAGTAGCCCGCAGTATGGATCGTCACCGACGTCATTTCAGCATCAGGCCTTTTAACGCCTGCCTTTCTGGCACTCTATGCCGCACCTTTCGTTTGCATTTTGTCGTTACGCCTGCATTATTTCTGGCGTCGAATAGCTATTCCTTAAGCAGGAGCTTGTCATGGAATTCTTAATGGACCCCTCAATTTGGGCGGGGCTACTCACGCTTGTTGTTCTCGAAATTGTGCTGGGTATCGATAACCTGGTCTTCATCGCCATTCTTGCTGACAAACTGCCGCCAAAACAACGCGATAAAGCGCGTTTGCTGGGGTTATCACTGGCGCTGATTATGCGTCTGGGGCTGCTGTCGCTGATTTCATGGATGGTCACGCTGACCAAACCGCTATTTACCGTCATGGATTTCTCCTTCTCCGGACGCGACCTGATTATGTTGTTCGGGGGGATATTCTTGCTGTTCAAAGCAACAACCGAACTGCATGAACGGCTGGAAAACCGCGATCATGATTCCGGCCACGGTAAAGGCTACGCCAGTTTCTGGGTGGTCGTCACACAGATTGTCATCCTTGACGCCGTCTTCTCGTTGGATGCGGTAATTACTGCAGTAGGGATGGTTAACCATCTGCCGGTGATGATGGCGGCGGTAGTGATTGCGATGGCGGTTATGTTGCTGGCATCCAAACCGCTGACGCGATTCGTTAACCAGCACCCCACGGTGGTGGTGCTCTGTCTGAGCTTCCTGTTAATGATTGGTCTTAGTCTGGTGGCAGAAGGTTTCGGTTTCCACATTCCGAAAGGTTACCTGTATGCCGCGATTGGCTTCTCGATCATCATCGAAGTGTTTAACCAGATTGCGCGTCGCAACTTTATTCGCCACCAGTCGACTTTGCCGCTGCGAGCGCGTACTGCCGATGCCATCCTGCGTTTGATGGGCGGGAAACGTCAGGCCAATGTTCAGCACGATGCCGATAACCCGATGCCGATCCCGGAAGGTGCATTTGCCGAAGAAGAACGTTACATGATTAACGGCGTACTGACGCTGGCGTCGCGTTCTCTGCGCGGGATCATGACGCCGCGCGGTGAAATAAGCTGGGTTGACGCTAATCTCGGGGTCGATGAAATCCGCGAGCAACTGCTCTCTTCACCGCACAGTCTGTTCCCGGTATGTCGCGGTGAACTGGATGAAATCATCGGTATTGTACGTGCTAAAGAACTGCTGGTGGCGCTGGAAGAGGGCGTTGATGTGGCGGCGATTGCTTCGGCGTCTCCGGCGATTATCGTCCCGGAAACCCTCGATCCGATCAACCTGTTGGGCGTGCTGCGTCGTGCTCGCGGGAGCTTTGTTATCGTGACCAACGAGTTTGGTGTGGTACAAGGTCTGGTCACGCCGCTGGATGTGCTGGAAGCCATTGCGGGTGAATTCCCGGACGCTGACGAAACGCCGGAAATCATTACTGATGGTGACGGCTGGCTGGTAAAAGGCGGTACAGATTTGCATGCCTTGCAGCAGGCGCTTGATGTTGAGCACCTTGCCGATGACGATGATATCGCGACGGTCGCGGGCCTCGTGATCTCGGCAAATGGTCACATTCCCCGTGTGGGCGATGTGATTGATGTAGGGCCACTGCATATCACCATCATTGAAGCCAATGATTATCGTGTTGATCTGGTTCGCATTGTTAAAGAGCAACCGGCGCACGATGAAGATGAGTAAGGCAGTATGACTTTCCGTGAGACAGATGCTGGCCAACGTGGGATATTTAACGCGGGTTAACATCGTTGTCAGAGCCGCATGGGTGAGCTGTTGCTA
>NZ_MIIV01000085.1:0-8338 GCF_001743015.1 Shigella sp. FC1567 | reverse complement strand
ATACCTGACACATCGCTTCAATGGGAAATTGTTGTCGCCATTGTTCGATTAACGCGTATTTTTCAGCGACTCCTGTGCAAAATACGCTGTTGCTTTTTTAATATATCTCGCTCAAGGCGAGCTTCATTTAACGCCTTACGCAGTTGCAGAATTTCAGATTCCAGTTCAGCCACCGTGCGGGAACCAGGAGTACCGAGCCCTTTTCTGGCGGCGGTAACCCATTGTCCTAAAGTGCCTTCAGGAAGGGATAATCGGGAAGCGCCTTCACTGATCGAAAGTTGATTTTCAAGAACCGTTCTGACAGCTTCGGCTTTGAACTCTTTAGAGTAACGTTGGTTTTTTCTGCTCATTATTAGCTCCTTCTGATGCCATTCTATTTCAGGAAGGAGTGTCCGTTAAACTCAGGCTACCTCAGACAGTCCTGTTCTCCCAAATATCATGGTATTGATACGGGAGATTATGCCGTACAGGTACGACACGTTATGTCGTGCCAAAGGGGAGTGGATAGAAAAAATGGCGAAGATGCGAAAAGTTGATTAATGCATTGAAAAAAATGAATTAATAATGAACTTGGGTAAAAGCGCCATCAAAATACGACACGACCTGTCGTATTTTGTGTTAGCCGGGAAAAGATATCTGCTACTTACTAAAATGATTTAGTGCTGAAAATATTTATAAGCCAATAAATAGACAGGTATTACGGAGTACGCCCAGGCTATTTTAACGAGCCTGCTGTTTTATTGGCTCAAAAAACATATCCCATAGATGATCAGCCATACCCGCGTTAGTGAGCAAGGTATCCCTTGAGTAGCCAGGGCTGAAGATGCCCATTGATGGGCGAAAACCAAGGTTCTGGCCGTTAAAGCGGCTATGTCGTTAAACACATCACCACCATATGCCATCCGGCTCACTTCGTCGGCCAAATTAGTGTGATATTCTTTCCAGAATTTCTGTTGTATCCACAACATAAGGCGATGATTGATGGAGCAGTCTCTCAATTTTGAAATGTTGCGCAGCCAGTGGCCGGAACTGGCAGAACTCGCATGTATGGCAGAGCGCTATGTTCACTCCGATCCGGAAAGCTGCCTGGTTAAGCTGCGCAACTACACCGAATTGATGGTGCGCTGGTTGTATCGTCAGGAGCGGTTGCCGGAAGGTATTAAGGCTAATCTTTACGATTTAATGAACGCTGATGTCTTTACCAGCATGATGCCGGAAGCCATCATCATGAAAATGGATGCGCTGCGTATCCATGGCAACCGTGCCGCGCACGGCGGACGTATCAAAGCTAAAGATACTTACTGGCTGCTCAAAGAAGCGTATTTGTTGGGAATTTGGCTGTATGTTCGCTACGCCCACGGTAATGTTGATGACTGCCCCAAATTTACACTCCCTCCATTAACACAATCTTCAGGTCGTGCAGATGAAAAACGTCTGGAAGATGCAATCAAGGCTCAGGATGAAAGCCGTGAGCGCGAACTGGCGCTACAACGCGCACTACAGCAAGAACAGGAAAAGGCCGAACACCTCACTCAACGCCTGAATGAAGCCAGAGCGCGTAACCAGCATGTTGCCGATATTCTCTCTATTGATGAAGCGGAAACCCGCCGTCGCCTGATTGACTCTCGCTTACTTGCAGCCGACTGGAATGTAGGGGAAGAACTTAAAAACACGGATCAAGTCACACAAGAACATCCAGTCAAAGAGCAACCCACCACCTCTGGTGACGGTTATGCAGACTATGTCTTGTGGGATGAGGCACACAAACCGTTGGCGGTGGTGGAAGCAAAAAAAACCAGCGTCAATGCCGAGCAAGGACGAATTCAGGCCCGGCTGTATGCAGACTGGCTGGAAAAAGAATACGGTCAGCGTCCGGTCATCTTCTACACCAACGGCTATGATATCTGGCTGTGGGATGACCATAAAACTCATGGTTATCCCCCGCGTCGGGTGTTTGGCTTCTACAGCAAGGAAAGCCTGCAATATCTTATTCAGCAGCGTGAAACCCGTCTGCCGCTGAACAGAGTGCCACACGTAAAAGATAACGAAGGTAAGGCCGTTGCCGGACGTTTGTACCAGCTCGAAACCATTGCCCGCGTCAGTGAACGGTTTACCAACAAGTACCGACAATCGTTAATTGTTCAGGCTACGGGTACAGGCAAAACCCGCGTGGCAATTGCACTAAGCAAACTGATGATTGATGCCCGCTGGGTAAAACGCGTCCTGTTTCTTTGCGACCGTAAAGAACTGCGTAAACAGGCGGCAAATGCCTTTAATCAATTCACCAATGAGCCGCTGTATGTGGTCGGGAAATCGAAAAAAGCAGACAGGCAGAATGCCAGAATCTACATCGCTACCTATCCCGGTATGATGAAAATCATGGACCATTTCGATGTCGGTTATTTCGATTTGATCATCGCCGATGAATCCCACCGCTCTATCTACAACGTCTACGGCGATCTGTTTAAGTATTTTGATGCCCTCCAGATTGGCCTGACGGCCACGCCAATTGACATGGTGAGTAAAACCACTTTCGGCCTGTTTGGTTGTGAAGGACGTATTCCTACCGCCAACTACAGCCTGGAAGATGCCATCGCCGATAACAATCTGGTTCCCTATGAGGTTGTCACACACACAACAGAATTCCTGCGCGAAGGTATCAAACGGGAGAAATTAAGCGACGCACAAATCCGCGAGCTGGAAGAACAAGGCATAGATCCCAATACGCTGGAGTTTGATGGCAAGGCGCTGGATGAGGCGATCTACAACAAAGACACCAACCGCTATATCCTGCGTAACCTGATGGAAAATGGCCTGAAAGATCGGGACGGCCAGTTGCCTGGTAAAACCATCATTTTCGCCCGTAACCACAAACACGCGCTGCTGTTGAATGAATTGTTCGACGATATGTACCCACAGTTTGCCGGGCGCTTCTGCCAGGTCATCGACAACTACGATCCCCGCGCCGAGCAACTGATTGATGATTTTAAAGGGCTGGATGAAAGCACCAACAAAGAGCTGACCATCGCTATCTCCGTTGACATGCTCGATACCGGTATTGATGTCCCGGAAATTGTGAATCTGGTCTTTGCCAAACCGGTCAAATCAAAAGTGAAGTTCTGGCAGATGATTGGCCGTGGTACGCGCCTCTGTCCGGGGTTGTACGGTTACGACGATAACGGCAAACCGCTGGATAAACAGAAATTCCGCATTTTCGATCACTGGGGCAATTTTGAGTATCACGAGCTGCATACCGAAGAGGCGGAAGTCACAGCGACAAAATCGCTTGCGCAAAAACGCTTCGAGCGTGGTATGCTGGGGGCCGCTGCGCAGCGTAAATTCGACAAACAGGCGGTGGATTTAGTTGCTCACCAGCTTCGCGAGCAAATCAACGCACTGGATGAAAAGTCGATTGCCGTACAGGAAAAATGGCAGCAGAAAGCGCAGTACAGTGATGAAAAGGTGCTGCGCCAGCTTTCTCCGAAAACACAGCAGGATCTGCTATCTGTTCTGGCCCCGTTGATGCAGTGGCTGGACGTGCGCGGGCAAAGCGATGCCATACGCTTTGATATGGATATTCTGGCGGCGCAAACTGCCCGTTATACCAACCCGGAAGAGCTGGATGTTCTCTGGCCGATCATCGTCGAAAAAGTGGAGCGCCTGCCGCCGCATTTGGCGCAGGTGCAGCAACAGGGACAACGAATCAATCAGCTTCGTAATTTAAGCTGGTGGAAGCAGGCCAGCCTGGAAGAGCTGGAGGATATTCGCATTCATTTGCGCGGTATCATGCACCTGATGGAAAAAGACGCGACGCCTAAATTTGGTTCGATACAGGTGGATATTACCGAAGATGCGAACCTGATCCAGACGGAGACCCGCAAAACTAATATCCGCTCGATTGATTTCAAACTCTATCGCCAGCAGGTTCAGGGGGCGCTGGAGCCGCTGTTCCAGCAAAACCCGGTTCTGAAGAAAATCCGCAACGGCGAGCCAGTCACGCAAAACGAGCTGGATGAGCTGGCGAAGCTGGTGCTGATCCAGAACCCCAACGTTGATATTCGTGCGTTGAAAGAGTTTTATCCGCAGGCAACCGCCAGCCTGGATAAACTTTTGCGTACCATCATCGGGATGGACAGCGACGCGGTGGAAGTGCGTTTTGCCCAGTTCGCCGCTGATAACAGCCTGACCAGCCAACAACTGCGCTTCCTGTCATTGCTGAAAAACCACATTCGCGATTACGGCACCATTGAAATGCGGCAGCTCTTTGAACAGCCTTTTACGCATATCCACAACGAAGGCGTTACCGGTGTGTTCCCTGATATAGCGCAAATCGCCCGCCTGCAAAAGATAGTCGAAGAGCTGGGTGTTGTGACCGACGCAGCGACGGTATAATACACGCATGACAAGCCCCGGCAGCGGGGCTTTTGTATTTAAAACAGGATATAAACGCTAACAATGATTACTGGCGACTTAAAAAGTAAAATCGACGGACTATGGGAAGATTTCTGGGTGGGTGGTATCACCAACCCGCTGACCGTAATCGAACAGATCACCTATCTGATGTATTCCCGGATGCTGGATACCCAGGAACAACGCGACGAAAAGCGTAAACAAATCGCGGGTATTGATTTTAAACCGCGTTTTGCGCCAGAACAGCAGGAGTTCCGTTTCAGTCACTATAGCAACCTTGGCTCGGATGAGATGATGGAAGTGGTGCGCGATGGCGTATTCCAGCATTTCCGTCAGCTCGGCCAGGCCGATGCTTCGAAGGTGACGCTGCTGGGCAACTTTATGAAAGATGCTCGTCTGGAGATTGTTAAGCCGTCATTGCTGACCAAAGCGGTTGAGGTAATCAAAAACCTGCCATTGGATCGCGGCGACACCAAAGGCGACCTTTACGAATACCTGTTAAGCAAGCTGACAACTGCCGGAATCAACGGACAGTTCCGCACACCGCGCCACATTATCCGCACGATGGTTGAAATGATGGAGCCGAACCCGGCCCGCGGCGAGACGATTTGCGATCCCGCCTGTGGCACCGGTGGTTTTCTGGCAACCAGCTATGAATATCTGCTGGAGAAGTACAGCTCGCTGGAATCCATTCATACTGAGATTGGCACCAACGAACGTGGCGAGCTGGAAGAGCAAAAAATCTTTACCGGCGATCTGCTGACACCGTGGCGTAACCATGTGGATAACAACATGTTCCACGGTTACGACTTTGACACCACAATGCTACGTATCGCCGCCATGAACCTGATTATGCACGGCGTGGATGCGCCTGATATCCACTATCAGGACACAATGAGCCAGAGTTTCAGCACAAACTTCCCGCAGGCCAGTAAAAACGCCTTCAACCTGATTCTGGCGAACCCGCCGTTTACCGGTTCACTGGACGAGGAAGATATCGACTCCACGCTGTCGGCAATGGTGAAAACCAAAAAAACCGAACTACTGTTCCTGGCGCGTATTCTGCAAATGCTGAAAGTGGGCGGGCGCAGTGCCACTATCGTGCCGCAGGGCGTGCTGTTTGGCTCTAGCAAGGCGCACCAGTCACTTCGCAAAACGCTGGTGGAAGATAACCAACTGGAAACGGTGATCAATCTGCCTTCTGGTGTATTTAAACCTTACGCTGGCGTGGCGACGGCGATCCTGATCTTTACCAAAGGCGGTCAAACGGATGAGGTCTGGTTCTACGATCTACAAAATGACGGCTACAGCCTGGATGATAAGCGCAACCCGATAAAAGACAACGATCTGCCGCATCTGCTGGCAAGCTGGAAGCATTACCGTACTTTACGCGGGCTACCGGTTGATAACTTTATGGGTAAGAAGTTAGCCTCGTTGCTTAAACAGCAGTACCCGGAAGGGATTAATGCTGGCGTTGATTTTAAAGATCGCACGCAGGCGGCGTTTGTTGTACCGAAAGCGGATATTGCTGCGCAGAAATACGATCTATCCATCAACCGTTATAAAGAAGTCGTGTATCAGGCGGAGGAATATGAAGATCCGAAGGTGATATTGAAGCGGTTAAAGGATCTGGAAAAAGAGATTCTGGCGGATTTGGATGAGCTGGAGGGGATGCTGTGAGTTCGGCGATGGTGAAGTTAGGGGATGTTATTAATGTTCACTACGGAAAAGCATTAAAAGCTGATCAGCGTGTATCGAATGGAAGTGTCCATGTGTTTGGTAGTTCAGGAATTGTCGGCAACCACGATAAAACGCTTTGCAGCTATCCCACGATAATTATTGGCCGCAAAGGCAGCGTTGGTGCTATTACCTGGGCTCCAAGCGGAGGCTGGATCATTGATACTGCTTATTACGTTGAGATCAAAGATAATAATAAGTTAGATCTCCGATACTTGTTTTATATTCTGAGCGGAATTGATCTCACTAAGAAAACGATTACCACAAGTATTCCTGGATTAAATAGAGACGATCTCTATGATACATTTATTAAATTACCACCTTTTGAAGAGCAGAAACGAATTGTGGATCTTCTCGATAAAGCTGAGGGTATACGCCAAAAACGTGAGCAATCCATCAAACTGGCTGATGATTTTTTGCGTGCTACGTTTGCTACAATGTATGGGAATCCTATTACAAACCCCAAAAAATGGCCTGTCCATCTTATGGGAGAAATTATTGAATTTAAAGGTGGAAATCAACCACCTAAAAGTGATTTTATTTTTGAACCTAAACAGGGTTATATTAGATTAGTACAAATTAGAGATTTTAAATCCGATAAATATGCGACGTACATTCCGCAAGAAAAAGCAAAACGTATTTTCGAAGTTGATGATGTTATGATTGCTCGTTATGGGCCACCTGTGTTTCAAATACTTAGAGGTTTATCCGGCAGCTACAATGTAGCTTTAATGAAAGCTTCACCCAAAGAAAATATTAGGAAGGGGTTTATATTCTATCTTCTACAACTTCCGGAATATCATGATGTTGTTGTAAAAAACTCTGAAAGAACAGCAGGACAAACCGGTGTAAATCTTGAACTATTAAACAAATTCAATGTTCCCCTCCCACCTATATACTATCAAGATGAGATATTAGATAGATTAGCTAGAATTGAAAAATTTAAAGAAAAAATAGAAATATCATTAAATCATTTAGAAATACAATTTTTATCACTACAGAAGAGATTAATAGGTTTTTAAATCCTTAGTATCGAAATAAACATTAATTTATTATATTAAATTAAGATATTTTAGGAAATTAAGGCGTCACTCTTAGGTAACGCCTTTTTTTACTATCTCGCCCCCTAAGAAGGTTATATCTTACTTAATACCTGTGACTATTTTTGATATAATCATAAATACACACTAATTTGCAAAAATTACTTGACAACACCTGAGTATTCATAGCTTCATCTATATGTTTTTTCAATATTTTGAGAAGCTCTCCCATATCGCGCTTGATTAATCCAGGCTCCATATAAGGCATCATTCTTAAAAAGAAACTGAAATCATAAGCAAGATATAACTCATTGACCCCCACCTTGACCTCAGGAACGGTTTCAGAGCGTCGTTTATCCCATCCTTGAGACTGAAAACTAATAGGAGTGATATTTAATCGTGATAAAACGCCACCTGAGAGTTCTGTTTCATTAATTATACTCCCATCAGGATTAATTAATTTAGCGTGATTTAAGAAGTGAAAAATAGGAATGCGCGCATTGCCTTTGCATATATTTGGCAAAACATCATTAACAACACATCCCCAATCATAATATCCATTTTCAAATACAACCTCTCGGATGAGATCTACACGCTCCAGTCCAACCAATCCTTTAGTTGCCATCGATTCCGATTTTTTTACCATCGAAATAGCACCATATCCCACAACAAACTCAGTTGTACTGACCCCTTCTTCAATTTTCTCTGAATCCCTCACATATAATTTTCCTTTCGGATCATCAGTTAAGACCAACTCATAAAGTTCATCTTTTATCATTCGGAATAAATGTGCTGGAATCCTTTTTTTAGTTTCACTCAGCACCTCAAATATTTCTTTATAGGATGGTGCCTGAACATATTTTACCGGGATTTTTGGTAATGACTCCAACTTACTGATAGTGTTTTATGTTCAGATAATGCCCGATGACCTTGTCATGCAGCTCCACCGATTTTGAGAACGACAGTGACTTCCGTCCCAGCCTTGCCAGATGTTGTCTCAGATTCAGATTATGTCGCTCAATGCGCTGAGTGTAACGCTTGCTGATAACGTGCAGCTTTCCCTTCAGGCGTGATTCATACAGCGGCCAGCCATCCGTCATCCATACCACGACCTCAAAGGCCGACAGCAGGCTCAGAAGACGCTCCAGTGT
>NZ_MIIV01000084.1:0-8342 GCF_001743015.1 Shigella sp. FC1567 | reverse complement strand
TTCAAACACAAAAGATTCCGAAGAAGGCTTAACACATATACTCTCAGAGCATTTCGAGAATGTTAAAACCAAGGTTCAAGGTACTGTAGTAATGTTTTCCGCTTCAGGGAAAAAATAGCATCCAACCGCAGCACGTTCTTGCTTAAGACGTGCTGCGGCATAATCCCAATGATTACTCCCTGACAGGGTTCGTAGGCCACTCAATATCAGGTGCAGTTGATGTATCAACACGGTTCAGCAACACCCGATACTTTTTCCAGGCTTCCAGCAATGAGGTTTCTTCCTCCGTTGCAATTTCCAGATCTGCAGCATCCTGAAGCGGCGCAATATGCTCACTGGCTACCTGCATCAGGTTGTTTTTTGTTTCTTCCGCCTCCCGGATCCGGAACATTTTTTCTGCTTCCGTATCCTTCACCCAGGCTGTGCCGTTCCACTTCTGAAACTCCCCTTCCGGCGATAACCAGGTAACATTTTCCGGTAACGGACCGAGTTCAGAAATAAATAACTCGTCCCCTGACGCTACGTCATAAACCGTTTTACCCCGATGGTCTTCAACGAGATGCCACGATGCCTCATCACTGTTGAAAACAGCCACAAAGCCAGCAGGAATATCTGGTGGTGCAATATCGGTACTGTTTGCTGGCAGACCTGTATGAGGCGGAATATATGCGTCACCTTCACCAATAAATTCATTAGTTCCGGCCAGCAGATTATAAATTTTTATGGTCCGTGCTTGTTCACTCATTCTGAATGCCATTATGCAAGCCTCACAATATAGTTAAATGCGATGTTTTTGACGGTGTTTTCCGCGTTACCAGCAGCGTTAACGGTGATGGTGTGTCCATGTGAACCAATCGCAACGGAGTGCGTATGCGCACCAATACCTACAGTATGTGCATGTGCGCCAGAACTTGCTGCAGTACCAGACAGCGAGTGGGTATGAGCACCTGCTGACTGTGTCTGAATACGTTGATAATACGATCTACGGGAAGAAGTCCCCGGGCTTACTTGATACTGTGAATCCTGGACATAAGTGAACCCACCGCCATCATAAAATGCTAACGCAGAACCGCCGCCTCCTGGTCAACGAATACCATTACCATGAGTATGATCACCGGCAGACCCCGTAGAGCCACTCAGACTGTGCGTATGCGCCCCGGTGTTATTCGTGGATTTGGTTCCGTAATCAAACGACGATGTGTTTTTCGTCCCCAAATCCGTACTGGATGCGCTGGCGCTGTGGGTGTGCGATTTAATGCCGTCCTGTTCCTGAGACAATACGGCACGACCACTGGCGGGTTTGCCCTTAATCGTCCAGCCACGCATATCAGGGATCACGCCTGACGGATAAGCGGCTGCAAGTTTCGGGTATGCAGATTTGTCAAAAGTCTGCCCCTGCATCAGGGCATAGCCAGACGGAACGGTATCTGATGGCCACGGGATTGGTGCGCCAGGCGGATAAAACTGCTCTGATGGCGTATAGAGTGAATAAACTGTACCGTCCGTTAACCCTTCCGGCTTATTAGCAGAATATGCTGGTGACGTATGAATCGTCACGCTGGCATTACTGGTATAATCCCATTGAATATTTACACCAGTCGCATAATTTCCGATTGCAACGTAAATATCGTAAGTATCACCAGATGTATTGACCCAGGCAAAATTTGTAAACCCTGTCGATGTGCGCTGCCATAAAGCACCAGTAATCCCCTTCGGATTACCATTACCTGCACGCAAAACAAGTTCAGATATACCTGCCTGTTGAGGTGACCCCACGTTAAATCCCGCACCACCAATCAACGTAATTGAAACAACAGAACTCGCCTGTGGCATGGTTACCGTTGCTAATTTGAACCAACCAGCACCACCGCTGAATGACATTGTTGTTGAGTTAAGCGTACCAATATCTTTCGGCGTCAGTGTTATATCCGCTGAAAGCGCCTTACCATTCACCTTACGGGCAGAAGGTACCCGACCATTCGCATTATCATTAGCTGCTTTCACTGCTTTCGGTGTCGCGGCAAGCGTTTCAGATGCGCTGTTGGTTGCACTACTGAGCTGGACAATTCCTTTTTGTGCTGTCGTAGCGTCCTGAGCAGTATATTTCCCGTTAGCAAGGTCATAGGCTGCCTTTACCGACTTTGGCGTTGCCGCCAGCATTTCAGATGTGCTGTTGGTCGCGTTGCTAAGCTGAACTATCCCTTTCTGTGCTGTCGTTGCATCCTGTGCGGTGTATTTCCCGTTAGCCAGCTCATACGCGGCCTTAACGGCTTTTGGCGTTGCCGCCAGTGACTCGGAAGTGCTGTTAGTCGCACTGCTGAGCTGTACTATCCCCTTTTTCGTCGTGCTCGCATCCTCAAGCGCCACGGCGGATGCAATATCCTCTGCCCGTTTTGCCGCTGTCTCAGCGCGCGTTGCCGCGGATTCCGCCGTACTTTTGCTCTGAGCTGCCGCCGTCGCACTGCCAGCTGCCTCTGTCGCCTTCGTGGATGCCGTCGTGGCGCTGCCCTTTGCTGCTGACGCCTGTCTGGTCGCCTCATCTTTTGAAGCAGACGCAGATGATGCCGATGACGCCGCCGAACTGGCGGACGATGCGGCAGCCGTTTTTGAGGATTCTGCGCTGGTTTCCGACGCTTTCGCGTTCGTCTCGGATGTCTTCGCTGCGGAAGCAGACCTCGCTGCTGCGCTGGCCTGTACAGCGGCTTCGCCAGCCTTCGTTGTGGCTGTTGAAGCAGACGATGCAGCACTTTCTGCCGATTTTCCGGCGGCGGTGGCACTGGCTGAGGCCTGCCCGGCACTTGTTGACGCGGCACTGGCAGATAATGCAGCCGCTGTTTTTGAGTCTGCCGCAGCTGAGGCGCTCTGTCCCGCTGCCGTTTCAGAAGACCTGGCGTTCGTCTCGGACGTTTTTGCCGCCTTCGCAGAATTTGCTGCCGCCGTTGCCGAGGAAGCTGCGCTGCTGGCGCTCGAGGCTGCGTTCGTTTCTGATGATTTTGCCGCCTCTTTTGAAGCCGACGCATCCCGTGCTGAAGTGGCTGCTTCTGACGCTTTCGTGGTCGCGGTGGATGCAGAAGTGGCTGCTGATTGTTGTGACGCTGCCGCATTCGTTTCTGACGTTTTCGCGGCACTGGCACTGGTAGCTGCCGCGCTTTTTGAGGACTCTGCAGCAGCAGCACTTTTCGATGCTTCACTGGCCTTTGTTGATGCCGCTCCTGCGCTGGAAGACGCTGACTGAGCCGACGACGCGGCCTGTCCGGCTGACGTGCTGGCTGCGCGTGCTGAGCCTGCAGCATCAGTCGCATGGGTTGCCGCCTCACGGGCTGATGTGCGGGCATCGCTGGCTGACTTCTTCGCGGCTGCCGTGTTCTGTGCCACTGCGGACGCGTTACGCGCCACCTCTTCCACCATCAGTTCAAAACGGCGCAGTGCCTCTGGCCGGACATCATCCTCCGTCATTGCACCGAGGAAATCATTCAGTGTGCCCGGCTTTGAGTCCTCATATACGGTGATAATCCCGGCGTGTGACGGCGGGAATCCCTCCACCAACAGACTGACGCTGTACTGACCATACTCGA
The DNA here is from genome assembly GCF_001743015.1 of Shigella sp. FC1567. Lineage (NCBI taxonomy): Bacteria > Pseudomonadati > Pseudomonadota > Gammaproteobacteria > Enterobacterales > Enterobacteriaceae > Shigella > Shigella sp. FC1567. The sequence continues at coordinate 4,767 of NZ_MIIV01000084.1, read as the reverse complement.
CGTCCATTGTATAACGCCCGGCTTCATCCGGATTTTCTGAGGCCACTGTGTTCACCACCACCGTGGTGCTGTTGCGCCTGGCCTTTAGCTGAATGGTGCAGTTTTGTATCGGCTTACCTGCACCATCTTTCAGTACACCTGAAATCAGTACTGCCATATTCCCCCCACAAAAAAGCCCGCCTGAACCGGCGGGCTGTCATAACACTGTGTTACCTGGCTAATCAGAATTTATAGCCGACACCAACGATGAAACTGTTGGTACGCCAGTCACCACTGCCGGAGCCTTCATAAGCAATATCAATGGCCACGGATTCGGTCGGGTTAAACTGCACGCCAGCCCCCCACGCCAGAGACGTGTTGCTGTGGCGACCGTCATCACTTCCGGTCAGCACATCGTGCGTTTTCCCCTTGCTGTCAGTTACACGGAGATAATCCCCGGAAAAAGTCGACACACGACTGTAAGTCACACCCGCCATCGCATACGCGCTGAACCATTCATTCACGCGCACAGACGGCCCCGCCATCACGCTGAACCAGCGGTTACGCACGGAATCTTCATGCCAGCGGGTATCGCTGTAATGCGTTTTTTGCTCATCTTTGGCATTGGCATAACTGAATGACGTCACCAGCCCCAGCGTGTCCGTAAACTCATAACGGTATTTCACGTTAATCCCGTTCAGATCATCGCTGCCTGGCATATCAGTATGGGTCTGAAGATACCCGGCGCTTAGTGTGGACTGATGCTCTGCTGCGCTCGCTGGCATACCAGCGGCAACCAGCCAGACTACTGCGGACAGAATAACAGCACATAATTTACGCATAATTACCTCTCGCTTTTCTGCAATAAAAAAGGCACCATTTCTGGTGCCCGTATCTGGGTTATAAAATTCAGCTAATCGTGATGCCTGTAGTGGCTTTCTTCATCACCACAACCAGCAAATCGCTGATACTTGCTGTGGGATACCAGTTATTTACCAGCCATGCTGACACCGAAAACTCCAGTGTCATGTGACCGTGACCGGCAGGCATATCAATAACGCCACTGTAAATCAGCGTATTATCCAGCGCGGTACGGTTATAAATTTCAGCACCGTTTTTCCGCACTATCAGACGGCATGAGGAGTAAATATCAGTATGCTCTCTCTCATGCTTAGCGCCACTGAATGCCACCGCCGGAATAACAATTTGCCGGTCAAACGGCTGATCGTCATAAACCCTGACGGTAATGGTCCCTGATGGCCACCGCTCCGGTGCACGGGAGTCCCGGGGGAAAGCTTTGCCCACTGTTTTAACGAGATCGCCTTCAATCTGGTTGGCGGACAGTTTTCCCAGAACCCGACAGTTCTCGTTAATCGTGACGTTGTTGAGCGTCCCGGAGTTCGCATTCACGTTACCGCTAATATCGGCATTTTTCGCCGTCAGCCGCCCGTCCGGTGTCAGGGAAAATGCCGGAGGATTACCGCCGCTGGTAATGGTGGGAGCCGTCAGGCGTTTCAGGAACACGTCGTTCATGAATATCTGATCGCCCTGACCAACAAACATCGGCTTTGTGTTGCCATTCGCAGGATTAATCATCGCAATCCTGTCTGCCGCCAGCAGCACCTGACTCTGCATTCCTGCTGGCGTATTCTCAATACCGGCACCGATACCCGCAATATAAAGGCGTCCGTCCTTCATCTGTTGCAGCTTCACAGCCCACATGCTGTTCAGATTATTATTTGTATCAACCTGAACCTTCTGTATCTGCTGAATTGCCGCACTCTGGTCTTCCAGTTTCTTATTGACGGTCTGCGTGATTTCATTGCTGACATCCTTAATGGACGTCCTGATTTCAGCCAGGTCAGGCGCAAGCTGACCGTTATCAATCTGCGTCCACAGCTCCTGAGCCAGATGGGTTTTCCCTATCTCGCCTTTGAAAAAATCCAGATAACCGGATGCATCATCACTCGGCTGACCAACAGCCTCCACGAATGCCGATTTGCCAACGGTGTTCACACTGCGAACGTAAAAATAATAATCATGGCCCGGTTTGATATTGATACTGGCGGCTATCCAGTACAGCCCCGTGCCAAGATAGCGCGCTGTGGTTTCAACCTTCCTGATATCGGTAATCCGCTTTTCCGAAAACCAGAACTCAAACTGTACCGTCGGGTCATAAACGGCAAGATGCGGCGTGGCGGTTATCTGAAAATAGCCCGGCGTCAGCTCAATCCGCGACGGCGCTGCCGGTGCGGCAATCCGGAACGATACCGACGCCGGATCGCCCAGCTGTCCCCACGCATTTACCGCCCGGACCGTCAACATGTAACGCCCCAGCGCCAGCTGCCTGAAGCGGTATGTGGTTTCCGTCGTCCGGGCCGTGCTGACCAGCCGCTCACTGCCATCGTCCGCTGTCACGGTCAGGCGAAGCAGGAAGCTCACGCCCTTCACCACCTTCGGCGTGTCCCAGCGGGCCAGTACCTGATACTCCCCGCTGTCTGCGGTGACTTCGGCAGTCAGGTGCTGCACCGCTGGCGGCGTGACACCATTCACCGTGCCGCTCTGGTCGCGTCAAAGTGCGCCCCGTTATCCACGATGGCTTCTTTTTCCGGTACATGCTGCACGGCGGTGATGGCATACGTGCCGCCATCGTTCTCACGGATACTCACGCAGCGGAACAGGCGCTGGCGCAGCGTCGGCAGCTTCAGCCCCCACACGCTGTATTCGGCAACGCCGTCAGGAACACGGCTCACTTTCACCTTCACGCCGTCGGTGACGGACTGGACCTCCACGCTGACCGGATTCCCCTGTCCGTCAACCAGGCTTATCAGCGTGGTGCCGGAGGATGGCAGCGTGATTTCACGGTCGAGCGTCAGTGTCCGCGTCTGGCTGTTCACCGCCAGCACGCGCCCGCCGATGCTGATACCGGCATAGTCATCATCACAGATTTCAATGACATCGCCCGGTACATGGCGAAGCCCTTCTGCACCCACGCTGAAGTCCACGGTCTGCGTTTCCAGCAGCTCCGTTTTAATCAGCCACAGCCCGGCGCGGTGTGCCTGCCCCCGGCTGGTACAGCCAAAGGCATCCATCTTCGTGACGTTACGACCGTAACGGGCAATGGCCTGCGTATCTTCAACAAGCTCTGTCGCCGTCTCCCAGCCGTTATCCGGGTCAATCCAGTTCACCTCAACGGCATTATGGCGGTCCTTCAGGGCGCTGAAGCTGTAGCGGAACGGCGCGCCATCATCCGGCATCACCACATTACTGCGGTTATAGGTCCACACCTTATCCGACGGTCGGTCCTGCACGAACGTCAGCGTCTGCCCGTTCCATACCGGCATACAGCGCATCGCCGAACAGAAATCACTGAGCACATCCCACGCCTTACGCTGTGTGGTCAGGTAAGCGTTACAGGTGATGCGCGGCTCCGTGCCACCAAAGCCATCCGGCACTGACTGGTCGCAGTACTGGCCGATGACATACAGCGCCCATTTGTCCACATCCGCCGCACCAAGACGTTTCCCCATGCCGTAGCGTGGATGGGTCAGCATATCCCACAGACACCAGGCCATGTTATTGCTGTATGCTGGCTTAAACGTTCCGTCCCAGATACCGCTGTATTGCCGAGTCTGCGGGTTATAGTTCGACGGCACCTGCAGAATACGCCCGCGCAGATGATAATTACGGCTCACCTGCTGGCTGCCGAACTGCTCCGAATCCACCTGTACGCCGACCAGTGCCGTGTTCGGGTAGCACTGTTTCACATCGATGATTTCGGTGTATGACGACCAGAGCGTTTTGTTCTGCAGCTGGTCTGTGGTGCTGTCCGGCGTCATCCTGCGCATCCGGATATTGAACGGGCGCGGCGGCAGGTTACCCACCACCACCGATGCTAGATACTGTGAGGTGGTTTTGCCTTTAATGGTGATGTCTTTTTCCGTCACCCAGCCACCATTACGCTGTATCTGAACCAGCAGGCGGACTTCCGACGGATTCCGGTCCCCCTTTGAGGTGGTTTCCACCAGTGCCTGCACACCGAAGGTAAAGCGCAGACGGTCGATGTTTGCCGACGTGATGGTCCGGGTAATCGGCGTGTCGTACTTCACTTCCGTACCCAGCACCGTCTCGGAGCCGGAGGATTCAAATCCCTCCGGCGGTGTCTGCTCCTGCTCACCGGCCCGGAACACCACCGTGACGCCGGATATATTGGTATTCCCCTCACTGTCCAGCACCGGCGTACTGTTCAGCAGCACGCTTTTTAATCCATCCACCGGACCTTCAACCGGCCCTTCGCTGATGGCATCGATCACACTCAGCAGCTGCGTGGACTTCAGGTTGTCCTTCGCTTCGCGCGGGGTATGCCCCTTACTGCTTCCTTTACCCATTCCTCACACTCCATAAACAACAAAGCCGCCCAAAAGGCGGCTCATGAGTTACTGAACCGCCCCGGGTTTCCTGGAGAGTGTTTTATCTGTGAACTCAGGCTGCCAGATCATCGTTTCCGATGGAAGCATAATAAGCTTTTTCTGCTTCTGCCGGAGGGATGTGGCCCAGCCTTTCCAGCAATCGTCGATTATTATACCAGTCCACCCACGTGAGTGTGGCCAGTTCCACTTCTGCACGGTTTTTCCAGCTCTTACGGTGTATTACCTCCGCTTTGTAAAGACCATTGATGCTCTCCGCCATCGCGTTGTCATACGAGTCGCCTGTACTTCCTGTTGATGCCAGTAATCCGGCTTCCTTAAGCCGCTGTGTGTAGGCCAGCGATACATACTGAGAACCTTT
>NZ_MIIV01000083.1:0-8411 GCF_001743015.1 Shigella sp. FC1567 | reverse complement strand
TTGGTGCTCATGGTAAAAAACAGGTGGAATAGCATTATCAAAGTGATCGGTTAATGTCATATATCCATATGGAGAGTCATGATCAATGATATACGCATTTGCACCAAAATCAACAGTGTGATGTTTTGTATTCAGGGGGTGTTTTTTCTGATGGCTAGAGATTTCAACGCCAAAAAACACAAAGTCATGATTAGCTATTTTTTTTATATCATCAGCGTATGTGTTTCGTTTTGTGCATATTCCTTCAGACTGAATTTTATTGAATGACTTAATGTTTAAAATTTTATCAGACAAATCAGAATTACTTTGATGTCTGAAGATTAAATCAGAATTAATAATTAGCGAAAGCAAATTGAGTTCCTCTGCAGAAAGAGGATGAAGTTTTTCCCTTATTTCAGATATATAATGCTTCGATAATCTGTCAAGGTGCTCAATAGCCTTAAATGAGGCTTTAGCGTCTGATGGTGCATCAATTGCTATATTTAAAGATTTAAAGTTAGAGCCTTGAGAGAACATTCTACTATAACTTTGTGCTGCTATAGTTTTCCTAAAGAAATCTTTAATAATATTTGCACTATCTTTTAAATTTTTTTCATCTGGCATAGTTTGTTGTGCAGCGTTTCGCACTGATGTCACTTTTGGAAACAATGTATGTAATCTGTTATCCATAGAATCTATATTGCATTGGGTATTTGCTGAGTTCAGTGTTTCTGATATATTCATAAAATGAACCTTATATGAAAACAGTTTTAATTAATATCTTTCCCCACAAGATATAGTAGGGTATGAATTACAATTTTTGAGTATATATACAATATACTGCATGTAATTAGATAAGGGTATTATATACTTTTGATGTTATGTGATGCCAGATATTTCAAAATATCTAAAATCCGATGCTTAAGAACTCAAGTTAATCTTTTTTGTGAAATTATTTCCATAATTTAATAATTATATCAATTTTATTGAACAGCAATGAATTTTACTATAAAAAAACGATACTTTCTCTGATTCCTCTTATGGAGTGCTTCCAGTTAGTGGAATGTGTATTCTGCAATGAAATCCTCGATGATTTTTTCATGAAGCTCAACTAAGTGTGAAAAACTGATGTTTTTTTAATAGAGGTTAGTTTGGCCATATATAATTATTGTACTTTTGCAGTTTTTTTGTTACTTCCCTTATGAGTTCAAAATCGCCTTAATGGAGCAGTCACTGCAACCCAGAGCCTGTGTGGCGTAGATCGCCCGTGAAAATGGAATCTGCCGTTCGGTTTTTGCGCGAAGTTTTTCTGGGCTTTTACCGAACTGCATACGCTGCAGTTTCGCAACCAGCGCCTTCAGTCGGTTGATTTCGGAAGCATAAGCCGCCATCCGCTGTGAGAGCAGGCGGTTGTATTCAGCCATCTGGTGGATAGTGTCCTGTTGCGTCTGCAACAGTGCCCGCAGGCGGGCGTTCTCATGAGCAAGTGAGGTGTCCATTTCCTCACTTTACAACGGGTTATATGCGGATTCCAGCACGTTCCGTTCGTTTTGGATGTTTGTCGGGTAAGGACAGTTCATTGCTGGACTGCCCTCCCCTAAGAACGGTGCATACCGGTTTCCCGGTACACCGCTCAAGCCTTTATAAGCCCTTTTTGAGAGAGCCGGCTTCACAACTGTGTAACTGTCGATGGCAATTTGGATGTAACAAGACAAGGTTAGATAATTCTTCACCGCCCCCCATAACTTTCTTCACCTTATGGTGTACGTTCCAGCCAGTTTCATGGGTAATGCGCTGCCGGCATATCGGACACAGAGAGCCTTGTGACTCGAGTAGGCAGCCTGACGGCTGCGGTTTGTCATGGTCTGCAATTACCGTTATAAAAACAGGATAAACCGGAACCAGTGGCGAAAGTGTGCTATGCACAAATGGTGAAACAGTTCCTGAGTCGTGACCCGTTCGAATGCGTGCTGTGTGGCGGCCGGATGGTATACCGCCGGGTCATCGCGGGACTGAATGTGGAGGGGCTGAAGAAAAACGCGCGGGATATCAGTCTGCTGAGGTATATCCCGGGGTGATGCAGGATAAGTGCGCCCGGGAATCGGGGTAAGTATAAAAAACGGCCGATTACAGTATTAAAACCGTCCACAGAAAGAAAAAAACACCGGCGTGATGTGAAAAACAGCTTACCGCACGAGGCATAAGACGCGGACAGTGGTATCGCTTAGTTTTTCAATTTCCTATACGTGAACAGGCATAGCTGTGATTTCATTGAATTATTGGCACAAATCAGTTGATCGTACAATGCTGTGCCTGTCTCGTTTTCTGGAGATTCCTCAGCCTCATGGAGCGGCGTAACAGGCGTACCGGCAGGACAGAGATGTTTGCTTTTCCTAGTCCGGCCAGTTTAGTGGAATAACGGAGTTTTTATCCCATGTTTTTTCCCCCGATCACGACTTTTTCAAATCAATGCTCAGAATACGTTCTTTAGCTCCTTCCACAAACACATCAGGATCCCAATCGCGGTTAAAGCCTTCTTTGATGCCAATGTAAAGGGTATCCATATCGTCCGACAACACCATCTGGTTTGGGTAGACCGGCATGTTAAATTCACGGGTGATGCTGTATTTGGTGGCATCCACTACGCTGATGGTGCCGCTAGTGAAGTTGGTGACATACAGTTCGTTATATTTCGGATTGTATTTCACCGCGTTAGCTCCGGCTCCTGTGTGCACATAGCCAAGCTGTTTACCGTCGCGTAAGTCAAAAATATAGAGGCCATCTTTTGTACCGGAACGATCGTCATGGTCGAATACCACCACAAAGGCACGGTCAGAAGCGGAGTCCACCGCCAGATTCTGCACACTTGTGATTTGTGGTCTCGGATCTTTCAACGGGATGGTACGCAGCAGCGTCTGATTTTTCGCATCAATTTCGTTGATGTAATCTCTTCCGCCAACGTAGATTTTCTGTGTTTTTTCATCCATCGTCAGACCATACGCTGTACCTTTGTAAGCATCCTTAACCTCGCCTTTTAAGGCAAGCGTCGTCCCGTCGAGCATTAACAGCTTATGCAGAGGCTTCATGCCCTCGGCCGTTTTCAGCATATTGCTATAACTCACAAACAGGGTATCGGAATCCTGGCTGTAAACCATATGGCGCAAATGCTCAAAACGCGAATCTGCAGCGTTTGCCGCTTTAAAACTTAACCTGTCGCTGGTTCTTACCAGTTTACCGGTTGGGGTGTCAAACATACTGATACGCAGGGACGCTGACTGGGTGTGTCCGATATAGAGCTGATGTTTATCCTGATTTATCGCCAGCGAAAATGCCCGGTATGGCATCGTGTATTTATTTTCGACTTTCAGCGAATCTGAATTAAACGAATACAGATAGCCTTTATTGGCTTCACGATTTACACGATCGGTGACTGCTGCAAACACCTTTTTACTGGCATTATCAAACGCCAGTTCATAGACGCCTTCATCAGGGGACTGAAGGTAATTCGTTTTCAGGGCAAATCGCGAAAGTTCGCGTTCAGGTGGATCGATAGCCATGGCCATCGTGGGTAAAAATAGTGAAATTAACAAGTATAGCGGTGCTTTGGATAAAGTAAAAATATTCATTTTTCGTTCCTGCAATAAAATTGACATAAGAGAGAAAACGTATTGTCTGAACCTGGCGGAAATTGTCATCAGAAACGAATGTCCCCGCCAAATATCCATGTTCTGCCACGCGCGGAATTGGCTGGGTGGCTCTCGTCACCAAGACCTGGCATCATGTTGAGCTTATTCAGCGCCTCCGAATAATCTCTGTTCATCAGGTTTTGTACCGAAAGTTTCAGTGTCAGGTTGCGGTTGTACTCGTAAGTACCATAGAGATCGATAATCGTTGGGATCTGCGGCAAATCCTGTTTGATTATTGCGCCGGTATGTTCGTCCTGCTCAAAATCAGGCGACAGGCGACGAGCCTTGCCTGTGTATTTTATGATAGTGCCCAGGGTCAACGCGTTATCGAAGAAGCGAACACCAGTATCCAGCGTCATGTATTTTCTGGGCAGTTCGGTCATATCCCCTGCGCCAAAGTAGGTGCTGGCGATGGAGGTTGGCTGGTCTGTTTGCTGCTGGCTGAAAGAGAGTCGGCCAAAAGCAAAACCTGCATCATAATCCATCTCCAGTTCGAAGCCCTTTGCAATAACGTCGCTTGCCGAGTTAACGTAGATGTACATATTGTCGCTGTATTCATCGCTAATGCCCTCCCAGTCATTGCCAATCACCTCAGCCATACTGCATTTACGACCTCCAGAACAAACCAGATAAGACTCGCTGTAGATGTAGTTCTGGATCCTGCTGCGGTACGCCAGAGCCTTAAAGCGCAGGGCATCCTGTTCGACCAGTAAATCTCTGGTATCAATGTTAAAACCCGCCTGCCAGGTTTCTGCACGTTCAGGCTTCAGGAATGGGTTCATGGATGCGCCTCCTGAATTAGAGAAGAACATCTCCTGGATGTTCGGGGCGCGCATGGATTTGCTGTAGCCAATGAACGGCTGAAGCCATGGTGTTACCTGAGCAGAAAGCTGAACTGAAGGGTTGAAGCCACCCTCTTTATCGTCAATATCGTAGCTACCCTGTGGCACGCAGATAACGCGTGAATCGCAGGCGGGCTTGTACCCTGTGATCCTGTTACGTGTGTAGTTGAGATTGAAATCTGCCTCCCAGATGCCGCGCGTAACCTTCAGCCCGGTATACAGCGCTGAAATATCCTGCTGGCCGGAGGGTGCGAACGGATTGTTCTCGATCGATTCCTGATTCGCTTTCGGGTCGCCCGCCGCTGAGTGAATGGTCCGGTCATAGCGGGTACGCATCAGTTTGCTGCCCAGCATAAACTCCAGTTCATTGTCCGCGACAGTGAACCGGCTGGTATTGTTGATATCCAGCGCGTCAGAACGATTTTGCGCTGAGGTTTTGTAGAAAGTATACAGCGAGCCATCACGATACTTTTGATTACCGCGACTGGTACTGGCCGTTACGTTAAAGTCAATTAATTCAGAAAAAGGGGTGTAATGATATTTAATGTAATAGTCGTCACTGGTTATATCACGACGTGTAAATTTATTTTCATAGGTTCGAGCGGAAAGTTCGAAGCTGTTAAATTCGTCTGGTCTGATATCCATTTTATACAGTTGGGATTTGGGGTTCTGCTTCATATATTTATCATAACCAAACTCTTTGCTGTTAATTCCAGAACCATTTGAGAAATTAGAGTACACAGAACTGCCACTCACAGCAGCCATAACGCCAATGCTTCCCGTATCCGTAAAAGCGTCGCTTTTTCCACCAAGGGCGATCATTCCGCTGCGTCCCAGCCCATTACTACCGACAGAGAAACGTGAACGAAGGCCATATGTATTACCGTTAAATATTACATCGTCAACGCCAATAGTACGCATATTTGCACTACCGGCAAGGGCGTTGATCCCTTCAGAGCCACTGCTGTCACCGCGTGTAACATCAACTGCTACCAGTAAGTTAGGATCTATAAGTACGCCAGCCATATTGTTAGTTGAACCATGCGCCGTTGTTCCGGAGGTAGAGGTTCCGTAAAAACTCTGGGTAATACCATCGACCATAGTGTTTACACGACCAAATCCGCTCATGCCTCGAATATTCACACTGATTGCTCCCTGACCAGGATCTATTTGAGTATAAGTACCAGGCATACTACGCACTGTTGCGTCAAGTGATTGCAGGTTTTTGTCCGTTGTCCGGGAACTGGTCGCGCCTGTTTTCTCGAGAGCTTCCTGCTCACTGGTCGTCTTCCCGACAGAAACGCTGAGCGGACTGAATTCTGCCGCTCCTTTTTTGTCGGAATTAGTTTTTTCACTGATGGATTGTGAGTAAGCACCGCAGCTGAGCAATAATATGCCTGAGCCGATAGCCAGTTTTATAACGTTCATAAATTTCCTTGGATATAATATTAATAAAGATAAGTATAACTATTTGTTTATTAATTATGATCTACTGTCTTTTTGATTTTTTCGACAGTGGAAAAGTTTGATAAAATGTTCAGCATAAAAATGAAAATTAAATTTCAGTTAAATGAACTTGAACGGCCAATTATCCCTTTACTCCTTCAACTTAAAGGTAATCGGCATTTTTACTTTAAATAATCCTCCCTCCAATATTTCAGGCGGTGGTTTGGGAAGTGGTTGAGCGCGTTCTAAAACAGCAATAGCTTCGCGGTCAAGAGAAAGGGTTCCTGACGAGATTTCCAAGAAACTACTGACAATAGTGCCTTCCGTGTTTACGGTAAAAGTCACAACGGCTGTGCCGGTTCGTGCACGTTTTCTGGCATCGCCAGGGTAACGTTTATAACGGTTAAGGTGGCCTTTTACTCTGCTTTCCCAAGATGCCTCAGAATTATCTCGCTTTGTTGAGTCACTGTTAAAAGGCGCAGCAATACGGGACGATTCGACCAGAGCCTGAGGTGCAGCATTACTGGAAACGGCTGTGGGGTTGCTGTCGCTGGTTTGAGCCTTTATCTTACGAGGTGGACGTGTCTTTTTCTTTTCTCCATCGGATGACTTTTTCTTCCTAGTTATTTCAATGGTTGCATCACTGTCTTCAGTGACAGGACGTTGTTGTCTGTCCTCAGTTTGTTGCTTTTCTTCTGTCACTGCGGACTCCTGTTGAGCGATTCCCACCGGAAGCGAAAGTGGAGAAGAAGGAGCCTCTATAATTTCTGCCCATTGCAGCATGATCGCCGGTGCAGGAGACATAGCGGGCTGAACTTCGGAAAAACGCCAGATAAACGTAAGGAAAATCAGTCCATGAAGCAGTAGAGAACAGATAAACCAGCTGCTCCATTTTACCGACTGTGGGAAGTGGAGAATATTCATCATCCATGGTTTACCTTTTTGTTGTATCTGGCGCTACAAACCACACGTAGTCAGCATGATCTACTGTGATGTTCATTCCTTTTTCTGCAAGCATCAACACCACTGGATGGGTGCCGGTGGCAAGATCTTCCATGTGTAACGGTACGCCCATGTTTTTTGACGCGTGATAACCACCTGCAATCAACAACGACGGTACCGGGGCACTCAGAAGCTGGCGGGCCATGTAGCGATCCCGCTGCTGCTGAACAGAGAGCATTGACGTCAGTTGCTGGCTTTCAAGGTTGCCTTCATGCATAGCTATGATGGTTTCACGCAGAGCTTCTTGTACCACAGGTGCAGTGGATTTTTTTCCTTTAGGAAATTCGTTTTTTTTGTACAGTGCCAACATCTGCTCCCGGCCAATGTTGGCATTGAGCAGCGGGTAAGGCCCACGTAATAGCTGCATGACGATGTCGCCATACATCTCCCAGGACCACCCTTTTTGCCAGTTAAGTAGTTCCTGAACACGGCTATCTCGAACCACAGGATTATCTTTCAGCCAACATTTAACTTGGTTAACTCGGGGCTGTTGGTCTGACGTCAACATCTCAAGCAACACACTCCCCTGTGGTCGCTGGATGAGCAGATTTTGAATAAGCCAAAGCTCAATCTGATGATGCTCGGCATTATCGTGTTTTTCACCAATAATAAGATGTCGAGCGGTAGCAAGATCCGCCAAAAGCTCGCTGCTAGAAATAATTTTGCCACTGTGCAAATCGTAAATCTGCCCGTCAATCAGGAAAGCTTTCTGCCCTGGCGCATCCTGCTTTATGGTGGCATTCTGTCTGCAGGCTCCCAGACTAACACTAGCTAACGTTATCATAGAAATAAGGATGAACTTTCTCATATTCCCATCTGAAACAATATATTTCCATATATTTATTGATAAAACATTAATTATGATAAAACATCAAAGAATAAATGTAAATAATTATCATTACCAACAAAAAGAATGCACTAGCGAGTGATGTTTACCAGCCGATATTATGGGGTCCGCTTGGAAAACGGATCTATGGTCACTCCCGTTTTTGCAACACCGATTTTGACGATAAGTGGGCTTGCTTGAATCTATCCGGAGTCTGAATGGGATTTCATTCCCGCGCCCCGATGAGTTCCGCGCCTGATGTACATGTCGAAGAAAATGGCCGGCGGGAGGAATACGGCGCGCTACCTGGGTCGTTATCTGAAGAAGCCGCCGATAGCGGCCTCCCGGCTGGCACATTACAACGGAGGGGCGAGCCTGAGCTTCCGTTACCTGGACCACAAAACGGGAGAAACGGCGACGGAAACGCTGACACAGCGTGAGCTGGTCGCGAGGCTGAAACAGCACATCCCGGAGTAATGCCGATCAGTTAAGGATCAGTTGACCGATCCAGTGGCTGTGTAAGAATCCGGAAACGCTCACTTGTTTCCGGATTTTTTTATGCACATTGGACAGGCTCTTGATCTGGTATCCCGTTACGATTCTCTGCGTAACCCACTGACTTCTCTGGGG
>NZ_MIIV01000082.1:0-8544 GCF_001743015.1 Shigella sp. FC1567 | reverse complement strand
CGAACTCCGCCTTCGCAAAATAAGCGGAAGCCTGGCGAAGGATATCGTTACTGCGGCGCAGTTCACGATTTTCACGTTCCAGCTCTTTCAGACGCTGACGTTCAGCGGTGGTGAGCCCGCCATCACCGCCTCCGGTATCCCGCTCATGCTGGCGTACCCAGACACGCAGAGTCTCCGGTGTACAGCCAATCTTTGGGGCAATGGAACAAATTGCCGCCCACTGTGAGTCATATTCGCCCTGACTTTCCAGAACCATACGAATCGCCCTCTGACGGACTTCGGGGGAAAAACGAGTATTTTTAGTCATCCTGTTTACCTCTTTCTCAGGGAGTTTAGTCTCCAGGATTCCCGGGGCGGTTCAACAGACAAATTTGTGAAATGTTTGGTCGGGTACAGCGGGATCCGTTCTGGGTAAAAAACATCATGAGCCCGTCAAAGCTCCGCGAAAAATGGGACGAACTGGTCATCCGCCTGGGGCGTTCACCTGTACAGCGTTGTGTTAATCATATTTCTGAACCGGATACAGAAATTCCGCCTGGTTTCAGAGGATAAGTTTTGATTTCAGGTCATGAGGTAATTTTAAGGGGGACTTGTGGCAAAAGTTTTTACACAAGAAGAGCGGGAAAAAATTAAAGGGCAGGTGGTGGAACTCGTGCGCCAGAGCGGTCGTGAGACGTTACGGCAACTGGAAGTCAAGACAGGTGCGACAAGATATCTGATGAGCGTTCTCGCAAGAGAGCTGGTTGCCAGCGGCGATGTATACAACTCTGGTTACGGGTTATTCCCGTCTGAACAGGCGCGTAAGGACTGGCAAAATGCCCGTAAAAAGCTCTCAAGGGCAAAGCTGAAGGAACCATCTGCGGTTGATCCGGACCTTATCTGGTCATTACCTGACGGAGAAATACGTCGCTACGACAGGCGTCAGAACATAATCTGTCGCGAGTGCCGGAAGAGTGAAGTTATGCAGCGCATACTAGCATTCTATCAGGGAAATGCTCGATATTTATTGAAGTGATGAGATTAAAGTTTATTAGTTCAGATATTGATTGGCTCTTTTGTGGAGTAGGGTAGAGTTAGTGTGTTTGTCTGCTTGGTGCCAGCAGCGGATATGTTTAACAACAGAAAGCATTCAGCATGGTTAGTGGATTTGCAAAGTGGATTAGGATTTGAGAAACTTTGATGAAGTTGTAAAGCTTGTTTCTATAAAAATAGAAATTTAACTAATAGTTAAACACACCTCCAGCTTCATTGAAAAGGATTATTAGCTATGATTGATCCACTTATTAGAAACTTACAGAGTGATATTGCACTACTCCAGCTTTATATCGCGCAACGCAAACAGGCAGGCTTTCATGACATGGAAAGAATAATTGAGTCATTGACCATCTTTATGTTTCGCGCGCTGAAAATGGGTGAACTGGTAAACATGAATCAGATTAAAGTTAATTTTCCCGCCATTGATTTAGCTGATAATAAAAACATGATAGCAGTTCAAGTTACTACGAATGCAAGTCCAGCAAAAATTAAAAAAACTATCGAATCTTTTGAGGAAACAAATGAAATAGGAGAGAGTCTGAAAGATAAATACTCTACTTTATATATTTTTGGTTTTTGTAAAGCCTCAAGATACCTAACTCCAAGTTATTGTAAAATAATCGACCCCAGCTATTTCGTGAATGAACTTTGCGATAAAGCAGATGAAGATATGGTCCAGGATATGATTGACGCCATTCGACGCCATCATGATTATACATCATTACATCCATGGAGTGATAAAGATTCACTCGAAATTATACTCAATATTATTAATCGCAATGCAATAAAACATCGGATGAGTTGCGAAGGCAGTCTGTCTGATATGCTCACTGGTTTAAAAGAAATTAATGAAGTAATTACAAAAGGAACAATTCAACGTAAGCAACGTTCAAAATCGATATCTGACTTCAAAGATCAAAGCATGGTGAAATTTATGAGAGGTGTAATGGATGATTTGTCTGTTATTCAAGCCATAGTGAACAAATCTAAAGTTAACCAAGGTGATATGGTTTATATAAGCCATGAAGATATGATTAATATTGATAAATTAAAAGCTAAAATAGCAAGTGATTCATCAGAGATTGCAAGGCTAAATAATATTGATATAACACTAAATGTTGTTGATTTATAATTGTCGATTTAGCAAAACAGAGAATGCTTTGAAAGTTTCACCGAGAAATATTTATTGTGAACCTCCTTATTGTTTATCGACTTTTACTCTCCGCTCATTGCAGTACTGTCGGAGAAGGCTACTATGTACAAGAAGCAGCTAACATAAGCGAGCATCACTATTGATATTAGGAAGAGTATATAAAAACTTCATGCTGAACCTTACAAAAGTAGATAAACCGGCAATGGCCTAAGTGGCAGGGTCATGTTGATCCGGCACTGCCGAGCTAATAATTAACAAGCAAATCACTCTTTCTAATAATTTGTTGAAATAAACTAAATATGTATATGTTTACCAACAACCACATATGAACTACCTGCTTTGCTCCATGATTTTATTATTTCTAAATTATTATCTGAGCATATTTTACTTACAGTATCCACATCTAATAAACCATAGTAGAAAGCATTACGAGAGTTTTGGTATATATACCCATGCAAATGTTTAATACCGCTCTCGTACCTCTTGAAATAAGAACTTTTGTATTGATTGACAATCAGTGCTTCACCATCACTCTTTAATAATTCTCTAATCGCACTGAGGACTTTGTGAATTGTGGATTCACATGGAATTGCGGAAAGCACGTTTGCGCAAAGTATGAAATCATAATGATTTGTTATTTTATCTATATTTTCATAAGAAACAATATTAGCATTCTTATAGTTATTTATCACGTAATCTGGAATCGTGGTTTGTACACCTCTGATAATTTGCACTCTTTCTAGTTGTCTTCTGGAATCTAAAAATGTCACAGTTTCAAATTTATTTACTAATTGTTCTGAATATCTAAGTTTTCCACATCCAAAATCAAGGGCATTGCCATTTTTATTAGTGCTTTCAATCTGTTTACAGAGATAGTTAGATGGCATAGTGTGCGGTTTCGCTGCATTTTCTGAACGTATGTTTATTCCATTTATTTTGTAATTCAAAATCAACCTCGTTTAAAAAAATATTGTTATTGTTAAAGAATTCTTTTATTTTGCTATCAGGTATTTGTCTTACTTGGCTTTCTGTTCTTGGTTTAACTGATGCTATGAAAATAAGGAAGTCAAATGCGACAAGAGAAATAATCCACAACCAAAGATTAATTAAAGAGCCAGTAACAGAGAATATATTTGTTAATTTGGCGATACTTATTATTAAAATAGTAACAAATGCGATTACTGTATGTTCAAAGAAAACCCAAAAGTAATAAACTTTGTTCCAGAAAAGTTCAACGTAATGTTTGTCTTTTAACTCTTTAACTTCTGGGTAATACAGTTTACTCATTACCTTGTGAGATTCATCAGTAGTTAATTTTCTCGTAACGCCTGCAATTTTTGCTAATGGTTTAATAATTAAATGACTATCCCACATCTTCCTTATTCCAATAATTTTTGCTACATTATTATGTAGATCTAAAGCTCCACTAATTACTGACCAAAAAACTGAAGATGCAATTGGTAATATGCCAAAGGTTAATATCCATTTAATAAATTCCTCGTAGTCTTTAACGGGGGGGATATACTTGGCATTAATGCCAACCAATGGCATGTAGCCATAAATGACTAATGATAGGTAAAATATAAATGTAGTAATAAAAGTCGCCTTATGGAGCATAGGCAACATTTCATTATAACTCTTTGGTGGTTCTAACATTTTACTCTCCAAACATTCAAAAAAAAGCTAATCTTCTATAATAACGAAATTCAGCTGGCACAATTAAAGATTAATTGCCACCAATTTCTTGATTTTATAATTTTATCTAAATGTTTTTGATTAATCTAGTCCTAAAAGAAACCTACTGCATAAATATTTATGCTGATGACCCACTCCCTGTTCGTTAACACATAGCAACGTTAGTAATGCATCCTAAGTGATCAATATTTTTGCTAGCTTCATCTGCTCGCTCAAAGGGAACTATAATGTTGGCTTGCGTGTGACTTGGCATGTTTAAAGAAGTGCTGGTGGTGACTGGTTGCTGTTTTCCATTTCCACAGAACAAAATCATAGAAACTATACCCAGTAGTTGTATTGAATCACTGACGAGACAGCCTCATATTTATCAGGACTGGTGTACGTCCAATACAGGAGGTTGTGGTGCTGGTTCTCAAATGTGCGCTGGCTATTGCTGCTGTAATGGCAATTTATTGTCTTGCTGTTGTTCTTATGGATCACCTTTCTGATTGATTTCATATTGGCGAGGTAACGGTAGTTAAGTAGAATTGCTGCGGGTGCTTGAGGCTATCTGCCTCGGGCATCAACACCAAAGGCAGATAGAGAAAAGCCCCAGTTAACATTACGCGTCCGGCAAGACGCTTAACATTAATCTGAGGCCATATCTATGCTCTACACACGTAGGTTAGCCTCTTACGTGCCGAAAGGCAAGGAGAAGCAGGCTATGAAGCAGCAAAAGGCGATGCTAATCGCCCTGATCGTCATCTGTTTAACCGTCATAGTGACGGCACTGGTAACGAGGAAAGACCTCTGCGAGGTACGAATCCGAACCGGCCAGACGGAGGTCGCTGTCTTCACAGCTTACGAACCTGAGGAGTAAGAGACCCGGCGAGGGAGAAATCCCTCGCCACCTCTGATGTGGCAGGCATCCTCAACGCACCCGCACTTAACCCGCTTCGGCGGGTTTTTGTTTTTATTTTCAACGCGTTTGAAGTTCTGGACGGTGCCGGAATAGAATCAAAAATACTTAAGTAGCGCGCAGGGATAAGAGGGATGGTCCCTTAAAGGGGAGAGCTAATTATCCGGAAGGATTCTGATGATGAACATCGAAGAACTGCGTAAAATTTTTTGTGAAGATGGCCTCTATGCTGTGTGCGTTGAAAATGGAAATATTGTTAGTCATTACCGCATTGTGTGTTTGCAAAAAAATGGGGCTGCGTTAATTAATTTTGTGGATGCCCGAGTGACGGACGGATTTATCTTGCGCGACGGTGAGTTTGTCACTTCATTACAGGCATTGAAAGAGATCGGAATAAAAGCTGGCTTTTCTGCTTTTTCAGAAGAATAAACTCATCTACAATCTTGCGCGGGGCTGAACTCCCGCTGAGTAACACCGTGCCACCGGAGAAAACCGATGGCACGCAACGCAAAATATTACAATCATGATAATTCGACCGTTCTTGCCCACACGCACGAGCGGTATTCTCATGCATTTAAGTCAGACTGGTACCAGCATCCCCCATGCACTGAAGAACAGGCCGATTGGCTCATTCAGTGTTACCGCAGGCGCGGATGCGAGGTTAAAAAAGCCCTTAGCCTCGACTACCGTCACTGGATAATCTCCGTCAGGCTCCCTTACTCCGAACGGCCACCGCGTCCGTCCCGCACATTCCAGCAACGTATCTGGAGGTAACGTGCGGGTATTACTTCGACCTGTTCTGGTACCGGAACTCGGGCTGGTGATCGTTAAGCCGGGCCGTGAATCCATGCCGGTATTCCACAATACCCGGGTACTGGTGGAGCCGGAACCGAAAAGCATGCGTAATCTGTCGTCCGGGGTCGTTCCTGCCGTTCGCCAGCCGCTGGCGGAGGATAAATCATTACTGCCATTTTTCAGCGACGAACGAGTGATTCGTGCTGCTGGTGGCGCTGGCGCATTGTCTGACTGGTTACTGCGCCATGTTAAATCCTGCCAGTGGCCACACGGCGATTATCACCACAGTGAAACCGTCATTCACCGTTATGGTACCGGCGCAATGGTGTTGTGCTGGCACTGCGACAACCAGCTGCGCGACCAGACCTCCGAATCACTCGGGCAACTTGCTCACCAAAACCTGTCTGCATGGATGATTGACGTCATACTCCATGCAATGAATGGCTCGCAGGAACGGGAATTATCGCTGGCTGAATTATCCTGGTGGGCGGTCCGCAATCAGGTGGCGGACGCGCTACCGGAAGCGGTATTACGTCGTTCGCTGGGGTTGCGTGCGGAAAAAATCCGCTCAATGTACCGTGAAAGCGACATCGTACCGGGAGAGCAGACCGCCACCAGCATACTGAAGCAGCGCACAAAAAATCTTGCGCCGCTGTCTCACGCCCACCAGCAAAACCCGCCACAGGAAGAGACGGTGGTCAGCATTGCCGTTGATCCTGAGTCTCCGGAATCTTTCATGAAACGACCTAAACGTCGCCGCTGGGTTAACGAGAAATACACACGCTGGGTGAAGACACAGCCGTGTGCGTGTTGTGGTAAGCCAGCCGACGATCCCCATCACCTGATTGGTCATGGTCAGGGCGGAATGGGGACAAAATCTCACGATATTTTCACGCTACCGCTGTGTCGGGAGCATCACAACGAGCTTCATGCGGATCCTCTGGCGTTCGAAGAAAAGCATGGTTCTCAGGTTGATTTAATTTTTCGTTTTCTTGATCACGCCTTTGCAACTGGCGTGCTTGGGTAAAAGAGGTGACTGATGCTCATAGATTTGGTTTTACCTTACCCGCCGACGGTGAACACTTACTGGCGACGCCGTGGCAGCACATATTTTATCTCGGAGGAGGGAAAGCGTTATCGCCGGGCTGTGGCGCTTATTGTTCGCCAGCAGCGGCTGAAATTAAGCCTGTCCGGAAGGCTGGCGATAAAGGTGATTGCAGAGCCACCGGATAAGCGTCGTCGCGACCTGGACAATATTCTGAAAGCACCACTGGATGCGCTGACGCATGCCGGACTTCTCATAGACGACGAGCAGTTTGATGAAATCAATATTGTGCGCGGTCAGCGCGTTCCTGGGGGGCGGCTGGGCGTGAAGATTTACCCCATAATGCTTGAAGGGCAGGTCAAAAAATGAAACTGGAAGATTTACCGAAATACTACTCCCCAAAATCCCCCGGCCTGACTGATGCATCGGCCTCAACGTCGAAAGATGCGCTGAGTATCACTGATGTGATGGCCGCGCAGGGCATGACACAGAATCGGGCTGAGATGGGGTTTTCTGCGTTCCTTGGGAAAATGGGCATTAGTATGAATGACAGAGAGCGGGCAACAGAATTGCTGACAGAATATGCACTCAGTCGGTGTGATCGCGTGGCGGCGTTAAGAAAACTCCCGGCAGAAATAAAACCGGCAGTGATGCGTATTATGGCTTCGTATGCGTTTGAAGATTATGCCCGTAGCGCGGCGAGCAAAAAACAGTGCTCCTGCTGTCACGGAAAAAAATTTATTGAAAGCGAGGTTTTTACAAACAAGATCCAGTATCCGGATGGTAAGCCGCCGGTATGGGCAAAGTGTACGAAAGGTGTGTATCCGTCTTACTGGGAAGAATGGAAAAAAGTCAGGGAGGTGGTAAAAGTTGCCTGTCCGGAGTGTGGCGGAAAGGGTGAGGTTTCCACCGCCTGTAAGGATTGCCGTGGGCGTGGTGTCGCCATTCATCGTGAAGAGTCGGTAAAACGTGGTATGCCTGTTATCAGAGACTGCCAGCGTTGTGGTGGTCGTGGCTGTGAAAGACTACCATCAACGGAGGCATTTAATGCCATATGCAAAGTGACGAGTGCTATCACGCTTGATACGTGGAAAAAATCAGTGAAACGCTTTTACGATACGTTGGTGGTTCGGTTTGACATTGAAGAGGCATGGGCGGAGCGGCAGTTAAAGAGGGTAACGCGATAGTGTTGTTGATTTTTCCCGAATCTGTGGTAAATTTGCTCTAACGATGGGCGTTTTATGCCTGACGTTAGAAGATTTTTTACACCCCGCCGCCTGGCGGGTTTTTTATGACTGAAATCGCGTCAGTATAGTAAACGCGCTGGTGGCGGTGAATACCTGTCTTTCAGCTTGCTGGCTTTTTCGACAAGAGTTATTGGTGTGTCACGTTAACCGGAAAAGGGAAAAAGACATGCTAAAACAGCAGGATATGACAGAAACCGCCAGAGTGGTGTTTAATGAATTAAGCGTTACCGAACCGGCGACAGTCGGGGAGATAGCGCAGAATACTTACCTTTCACGCGAACGCTGCCAGTTAATACTGACCCAGCTGGTTATGGCGGATCTGGCAGACTATCAGTTCGGTTGTTACAGACGCCTTCCGCAGTGAAGGCTTTTTTATTTGTGGTAAATGGGCGCTGGTGGGTGTTAGGGGCACCCACCAGCCATCTGCTCATGCGTTGGGTTCACAAGCAAACCTCAGGCCCACTGCTTTGCGCAAAAGCAGAATGAGCCTATCAGAGACAGGCTTAATGATCCATGCTTAATACTGTAAAAATATCCAGTTGTGAGTTAATCAACGCCGACTGCCTGGAATTTATCCGGTCGTTACCCGAAAATTCTGTTGACCTGATAGTCACGGACCCGCCGTACTTTAAAGTGAAGCCTGAGGGCTGGGATAACCAGTGGAAGGGCGACGATG
>NZ_MIIV01000081.1:0-8551 GCF_001743015.1 Shigella sp. FC1567 | reverse complement strand
TTTTCCAGCCATGCAGCGACCTGTTCACGGAATCCGGAGGTATTGCGTGCAGAGACGGTATCGGAAAGGCGGTCAAGGAACGCGGAAAAGGTGTTGGCGTGCTCTTCATGTTCAAAAGCATGCCATATCTGTGATACATCAGATTGTTTGTTTTCCGGGAACCATGCTGTCACGGCATCAGCCAGGGGGCGATGGAGTGTATTCTGTTGTCCGTCACTCATGGAGAAGTAAATCCGTGGGCCGTGGTAGTCCGGCGAAGAGGTTAATCTTTGCAGGGCTTGCAGAGTGCGAGTCGACAATGGATTGTTATAAATATTAACATCTGCATAAATGTGCAGATTCATGATACTGTCTGGCAATGTGTTCAGCTGATTGTTAGGGATATATAGTGATTGCAGACGTTGTGGAAGTTCGGGCAGTCTGTGTAGTTGGTTTTCCCCAACGTTTAAAAGCCTCAGATTTTGAGGAAGGGGCGGTAGCTCTTGTAATCTGTTATCAAAAGCACTTAGTTCCTGTAGTTCACATGGTAATTCTGGTAAGGCAGTAAGCTGGTTGTTGCCAACAGAAAGTTTTTGTAGAGCCGGGGGAAGATCAGGTAGCGTCTCCAGGCTATTGAGAAGGGCTGAGAGTGACTGCAAGGAAGATGGAAGAGAAGGTAAACATGTTAAAACTCTGTTAAGTGAAACATCAAGAGCGACCAGGTGAGGCGGAAGAGCCGGGAGCCTGCTCAGTCTGTTATCGCTGGCTTTAAGTACAGTTAAGGACGGAGGGAGTTCTGGCAGAGAGCGTAGCTCATTGCTAGAGATGTTAAGTTCTTGTATGTGCGGGGGCAGGTATGGGAGAGAGCGTAATCTGAGTAAACTTAAATTGAGGGCTGGCTCTTGAAAAGCCAGACATATTTTCAGTAATCGAACTGCCTGTGTTCGGTCTTCTGTTGCAGCACCTTCCTTGGCCCAGTTATCCCAGATGCGGTGATAATCCGTGATATTTTGCTCTTCTACGGATAAACGGGATATACATCCTAAACCACAAAAGGAGCGGAAAAAAGAAGGATTGTGGGCAGGTTTCATTTATTATTGATCCTCATTGTTTATATATTAATATGTTCGTGCAAATGGAGTGAGGATTCTTTAAAAAAACGCTCCTGTAAATAGTTAAGAACAGGAAGAACTGTTGGGGATGTGGCTGGCCGAAAATGAAGGGGTGAAGTTCTGGCTCAATGTGCTGACTGAACTGAAAAAATGCGGTTGGTCGCCCTACCTTTTCATCAAGCCAGTAGTCTGCCCACCACTGCATCATTTCTCTGCGCTTATCGAGATACTGAGCATGGTTGTAAATTCAACTAACCCAGTGCGTTGACAAAAAATTAGCGCAAGAAGACAAAAAATCACCTTGCGCTAATGCTCTGTATCAGGTCACTAATACCAGCTAAGTAGTTGATTCATAGTGACTGCATATGTTGTGCTTTGTCGCATTTTGTAGTCTATTATTTAATCTGTAACAACGATAATACAATGAATTTTAATTGGTTTTTGTGATTTTGTCCTTCTTCTGACATGGAAGGACACCCGATGGATACCCAACGATTCCAATCCCAATTTCATTGGCATTTATCGTTTAAATTTTCTGGCGCGATAGCAGCGTGCTTGTCTCTGTCTCTTGTGGGAACAGGGCTTGCTAATGCTGATGATTCGCTTCCTTCCAGTAACTATGCGCCGCCCGCCGGGGGAACATTCTTTTTGCTTGCTGACAGCAGTTTTAGCAGCAGTGAAGAGGCGAAAGTGCGACTGGAAGCGCCGGGGCGTGATTATCGGCGCTATCAGATGGAAGAGTACGGCGGCGTGGACGTTCGCCTGTATCGTATTCCTGACCCGATGGCATTTTTGCGCCAGCAGAAAAACCTGCATCGCATTGTGGTGCAACCGCAATATCTGGGCGACGGGCTGAACAATACGCTGACCTGGCTGTGGGATAACTGGTACGGCAAATCTCGCCGCGTAATGCAGCGTACTTTCTCTTCTCAGTCACGGCAGAATGTGACTCAGGCATTACCCGAATTACATCTCGGCAATGCCATTATTAAACCTTCCCGTTATGTACAGAACAACCAGTTTTCCCCGCTGAAAAAATATCCCTTGGTGGAACAGTTCCGTTATCCACTATGGCAGGCTAAACCGGTCGAGCCGCAGCAAGGGGTAAAACTGGAAGGCGCATCCAGCAATTTCATCTCGCCGCAGCCGGGTAACATTTATATTCCTCTCGGCCAACAAGAGCCGGGACTGTACCTCGTCGAGGCGATGGTTGGTGGGTATCGGGCGACGACGGTGGTGTTTGTTTCCGATACCGTGGCTCTTAGCAAAGTGTCAGGCAACGAGCTTCTGGTGTGGACCGCGGGTAAAAAACAGGGTGAAGCGAAGCCCGGCTCAGAGATCTTGTGGACTGACGGTCTTGGCGTGATGACCCGCGGTGTGACCGATGACAGCGGTACCTTGCAGTTACAACATATATCGCCAGAACGTTCATACATTCTGGGTAAGGATGCTGAAGGCGGCGTTTTTGTCTCCGAGAACTTCTTCTACGAAAGCGAAATCTACAACACCCGCTTGTATATTTTTACCGATCGCCCGCTATATCGCGCAGGCGATCGTGTCGATGTTAAAGTGATGGGCCGCGAGTTCCACGATCCGTTGCATTCATCCCCCATCGTCAGCGCCCCGGCGAAGCTTTCGGTGCTGGACGCTAACGGCAGTCTGTTGCAAACCGTCGATGTCACGCTGGATGCGCGCAATGGCGGGCAGGGAAGTTTCCGCCTGCCAGAAAATGCCGTTGCCGGAGGTTATGAGTTACGTCTTGCTTACCGCAATCAGGTCTATAGCAGCAGTTTTCGCGTGGCAAACTACATCAAGCCACATTTCGAGATTGGTTTAGCTCTCGACAAAAAAGAGTTCAAAACTGGCGAAGCGGTCAGCGGCAAACTGCAACTGCTCTACCCGGATGGCGAGCCGGTAAAAAATGCCCGCGTGCAGTTAAGTTTGCGCGCTCAGCAATTATCAATGGTCGGTAACGATTTGCGTTATGCCGGACGTTTCCCCGTGTCGCTGGAAGGCAGCGAAACGGTGTCCGACGCCAGCGGTCATGTGGCGTTAAATCTCCCCGCCGCCGATAAACCGAGCCGTTATTTGTTAACCGTCTCCGCCAGTGACGGCGCGGCGTATCGTGTCACCACCACCAAAGAGATCCTCATTGAACGCGGTCTGGCGCATTACTCATTAAGTAC
Organism: Shigella sp. FC1567; assembly: GCF_001743015.1. NCBI lineage: Bacteria > Pseudomonadati > Pseudomonadota > Gammaproteobacteria > Enterobacterales > Enterobacteriaceae > Shigella > Shigella sp. FC1567. Next base: position 5,274 of record NZ_MIIV01000081.1, on the reverse strand, counting down.
TGCCGCACAATACAGTAATAGCGGCGAGTCGGTTGTGTTCCGTTATGCCGCGCTGGAATCTTCAAAACAGGTTCCTGTTACGTATGAATGGTTGCGTCTCGAAGACCGCACGAGCCATAGCGGAGAGCTACCGTCAGGCGGCAAATCCTTTACCGTCAATTTCGCTAAACCTGGCAACTACAATCTGACATTACGCGATAAAGACGGCTTAATTCTCGCTGGGTTAAGTTATGCCGTCAGCGGTAAGGGCAGCACGGCGCATACGGGTACGGTAGATATCGTGGCGGATAAAACGCTGTACCAGCCAGGCGAAACCGCGAAGATGCTGATTACCTTTCCGGAGCCAATTGATGAAGCATTATTGACGCTGGAACGCGATCGCGTGGAACAGCAGTCGCTGCTTTCGCATCCGGCAAACTGGCTAACGCTACAACGTTTAAACGATACCCAGTATGAAGCCCGGGTTCCAGTGAGCAATTCCTTTGCGCCTAACATCACTTTTTCGGTGCTGTATACCCGTAATGGTCAGTACAGTTTTCAGAACGCCGGGATCAAAGTTGCCGTTCCTCAGCTTGATATCCGGGTGAAAACGGACAAAACCCATTACCAGCCAGGTGAACTGGTCAATGTCGAATTAACCTCGTCGCTGAAAGGTAAACCTGTTTCTGCGCAGCTAACGGTAGGCGTGGTCGATGAAATGATCTACGCGCTGCAACCAGAAATCGCGCCGAATATCGGCAAATTTTTCTATCCGCTGGGGCGTAACAATGTGCGTACCAGCTCCAGTCTGTCGTTTATCAGCTACGACCAGGCGCTCTCCAGCGAGCCGGTTGCGCCTGGCGCAACTAACCGCAGCGAGCGGCGAGTAAAAATGCTTGAACGTCCACGGCGTGAAGAGGTGGATACCGCGGCATGGATGCCGTCACTCACAACCGATAAACAAGGCAAAGCGTATTTCACGTTCCTGATGCCTGATTCGTTAACCCGCTGGCGTATCACCGCGCGTGGGATGAACGGCGACGGGCTGGTCGGGCAGGGGCGTGCTTATCTGCGTTCGGAAAAAAATCTCTACATGAAGTGGAGTATGCCAACGGTGTATCGCGTGGGCGACAAACCGGCGGCAGGACTGTTTATCTTCAGTCAGCAGGATAACGAACCGGTGGCGCTGGTGACTAAATTTGCAGGCGCTGAGATGCGCCAGACGCTGACGCTGCACAAAGGGGCGAATTATATTTCGCTGGCGCAGAATATTCAGCAATCTGGCTTGTTAAGTGCAGAACTGCAACAAAATGGGCAAGTGCAGGACAGCATTAGCACAAAACTGTCTTTTGTGGACAACAGCAGGCCCGTTGAACAGCAGAAAAATGTCATGCTCGGCGGTGGCGAGAACGCGCTGATGTTGCCCGAGCAGGCGAGTAATATCCGGCTACAAAGTAGTGAAACGCCGCAGGAGATTTTCCGCAACAATCTTGATGCGTTAGTCGATGAACCGTGGGGTGGGGTGATCAACACCGGTAGCCGTCTGATCCCGCTCAGTCTCGCCTGGCGTTCGCTTGCCGATCATCAAAGTGCCGCCGCTAACGACATTCGTCAGATGATTCAGGATAACCGTCTGCGGCTGATGCAACTGGCGGGGCCCGGAGCGCGCTTTACCTGGTGGGGTGAAGATGGCAATGGTGACGCCTTCCTTACGGCATGGGCATGGTACGCCGACTGGCAGGCCAGCTAGGCGCTCGGCGTAACGCAACAACCGGAATACTGGCAGCATATGCTCGACAGTTATGCCGAGCAGGCGGATAACATGCCGTTATTGCATCGGGCGCTGGTGCTGGCGTGGGCACAGGAGATGAATCTGCCGTGCAAAACGTTGTTGAAAGGGTTGGATGAAGCTATCGCCCGGCGCGGAACTAAAGATGAAGATTTCTCTGAGGAAGACATCCGCGATATCAATGACAGCCTGATCCTCGATACACCGGAATCTCCACTGGCAGATGCGGTGGCAAACGTCTTAACCATGACGTTGCTGAAAAAAGCGCAGTTGAAGTCCACGGTGATGCCACAGGTTCAGCAATATGCGTGGGATAAAGCGGCAAACAGCAATCAGCCGCTGGCGCACACGGTTGTGCTGCTCAATAGCGGTGGTGACGCTACCCAGACGGCCGCTATTTTAAGTGGTTTGACCGCTGAGCAATCCACTATTGAGCGCGCGCTGGCCATGAACTGGCTGGCGAAATATATGGCGACAATGCCTCCAGTTGTTTTGCCTGCGCCTGCGGGCGCATGGGCTAAACATAAGTTAACTGGAGGGGGCGAATACTGGCGTTGGGTTGGTCAGGGCGTGCCGGACATTCTCTCTTTTGGTGACGAATTATCGCCGCAAAATGTGCAGGTCCGCTGGCGTGAGCCGGCAAAAATGGCTCAACAAAGTAACATTCCGGTGACCGTTGAACGCCAGTTGTATCGGCTTATCCCTGGTGAAGAAGAGATGAGCTTTATTCTGCAACCGGTGACCAGCAATGAGATTGACAGCGATGCGCTGTATCTCGATGACATCACGCTTACCAGCGAGCAGGATGCAGTTCTGCGCTACGGTCAGGTGGAAGTACCGCTGCCACCGGGAGCCGACGTTGAGCGCACAACATGGGGCATTTCGGTCAATAAACCCAACGCCGCGAAACAGCAGGGGCAATTGCTGGAAAAAGCGCGAAATGAAATGGGCGAACTGGCCTATATGGTGCCGGTGAAAGAACTGACGGGAACGGTCACTTTCCGCCATTTGCTGCGCTTCTCGCAAAAAGGGCAATTCGTTCTGCCTCCTGCTCGTTATGTGCGTTCCTATGCACCTGCACAGCAAAGTGTTGCGGCAGGGAGTGAATGGACCGGGATGCAGGTGAAATAAGTGAACTGGCGCAGAATCGTCTGGCTATTGGCGTTGGTTACTCAGCCAACGCTTGCGGAGGAGACGCCGTTACAACTGGCACTGCGTGGTGCGCAGCACGATCAACTGTATCAGCTGTCGTCATCAGGCGTGACCACAGTCTCAGCATTACCTGACTCGCTCACCACGCCGTTAGGGAGTTTGTGGAAACTGTATGTTTACGCCTGGCTGGAGGATACCCATCAACCGGAGCAGCCCTACCAGTGTCGCGGAAACTCCCCGGAAGAGGTTTATTGTTGTCAGGCTGGGGAGAGCATAACGCGCGATACCGCGCTGGTACGTTCCTGTGGGCTCTATTTTGCGCCGCAGCGGTTGCATATTGGCGCAGATGTGTGGGGGCAATACTGGCAACAGCGTCAGGCGCCTGCGTGGTTAGCGTCTCTTACTACGCTGAAGCCAGAAACCTCGGTAACGGTTAAATCGCTGCTTGATTCATTAGCGACGTTACCTGCGCAAAACAAAGCTCAGGAAGTCTTACTGGATGTGGTGCTGGACGAGGCGAAAATCGGTGTCGCATCCATGCTCGGTAGTCGGGTACGGGTGAAAACCTGGAGCTGGTTTGCCGATGATAAACAGGAAATCCGTCAGGGTGGTTTTGCCGGCTGGTTAACCGATGGTACACCGCTGTGGGTTACTGGCAGTGGCACCAGCAAAACGGTACTAACCCGTTATGCGACAGTGCTTAATCGGGTTTTGCCAGTGCCGACGCAGGTTGCCAGTGGGCAATGTGTAGAGGTGGAGCTGTTTGCCCGCTATCCGCTGAAGAAAATCACAGCGGAAAAGAGTACGACGGCAGTAAAACCCGGCGTACTTAATGGGCGCTATCGTGTGACGTTTACTAATGGTAACCACATTACGTTTGTCAGCCACGGTGAGACGACCTTACTGAGCGAAAAGGGCAAACTGAAATTGCAGTCGCATCTCGATCGTGAAGAGTACGTTGCCAGAGTTCTGGATCGCGAGGCGAAAAGTACGCCCCCTGAGGCAGCGAAAGCCATGACCGTGGCGATTCACACTTTTTTACAGCAAAACGCCAATCGGGAAGGCGATTGCCTGACCATCCCCGACAGCAGCGCCACGCAGCGTGTTTCTGCTTCGCCAGCGACCACGGGGGCGCGAACGATGACCGCCTGGACGCAGGATCTCATCTATGCAGGCGATCCGGTTCATTATCATGGCAGTCGAGCTACCGAAGGGACACTTTCCTGGCGGCAAGCCACGGCCCAGGCGGGGCAGGGAGAGCGTTACGACCAGATACTCGCGTTTGCTTATCCCGACAACAGCCTTAGCCGCTGGGGAGCGCCACGCTCAACCTGCCAGTTATTACCCAAAGCGAAAGCCTGGCTGGCGAAAAAAATGCCGCAGTGGCGGCGTATATTACAAGGCGAGACGGGGTACAACGAACCAGACGTGTTTGCGGTCTGTCGTTTAGTCTCAGGTTTCCCCTATACCGATCGGCAGCAGAAACGGCTGTTTATTCGTAACTTCTTTACGCTTCAGGATCGGCTGGATTTAACCCATGAGTATCTGCACCTGGCCTTTGATGGTTATCCCACCGGGCTTGATGAGAACTATATCGAAACGCTGACCCGACAATTATTAATGGACTAATGCTATGCGAAAGATTTTTCTTCCGTTGTTACTGGTGGCACTTTCGCCTGTCGCTCACAGTGAAGGTGTGCAGGAAGTCGAGATTGACGCACCGCTCTCTGGCTGGCATCCGGCAGAGGGCGAAGATGCCAGTTTTTCACAATCGATCAATTACCCGGCGTCGTCCGTCAACATGGCAGATGATCAAAATATCTCAGCGCAGATCCGCGGCAAAATAAAGAATTATGCTGCGGCGGGTAAAATTCAGCAGGGCCGGCTGGTGGTCAACGGTGCCAGTATGCCGCAGAGAGTTGAATCCGATGGTTCATTTGCACGCCCTTATATTTTCACTGAAGGCAGCAACAGCGTGCAGGTCATCAGCCCGGATGGGCAAAGCCGACAAAAAATGCAGTTTTACTCAACGCCGGGTACAGGAACGATTCGTGCACGTTTACGGCTGGTTCTCTCGTGGGATACGGACAATACCGATCTCGATCTCCATGTTGTCACGCCCGATGGCGAACACGCCTGGTACGGTAACACCGTGCTGAAAAACAGTGGTGCACTGGATATGGATGTCACGACGGGGTACGGACCCGAGATTTTCGCCATGCCAGCGCCAGTTCACGGACGCTATCAGGTGTATATGAAGTGGTCAACAAAAACTGGCCACCGAGTTAGAGTTTTTCCAGTATCGATTTTCCGATTCGTTTGGGGGGAACCCACCGTTATATTCGTGCGGTCTT
>NZ_MIIV01000080.1:0-8572 GCF_001743015.1 Shigella sp. FC1567 | reverse complement strand
TTTCTGGTGCGTACCGGGCTGAGAGGCGGTGTAAGTGAACTGTAGTTGCCATGTTTTACGGCAATGAGAGCAGAGATAGCGCTGATGTCCGGCAGTGCTTTTGCCGTTACGCACCACGCCTTCAGTAGCGGAGCAGGAAGGACATCTGATGGAAATGGAAGCCACGCAAGCACCTTAAAATCACCATCATACACTAAATCAGTAAGTTGGCAGCATTACCGATATGGTCTACCATATGTGATTAACACATTTACAGCATAACAAAACCATAGACCGAAGAAATAGCGGGATTTAAATGCAAAAAAACCGCAAAATTAAAAATCTTGCGGTTCTCTGAACTCATTTTCATGAGTGAATTTGGCGGAACGGACGGGACTCGAACCCGCGACCCCCTGCGTGACAGGCAGGTATTCTAACCGACTGAACTACCGCTCCGCGTTGTGTTCCGTTGGGAACGAGGCGAATATTACGGATTGCCTCACCCTTCGTCAACGGTTTTTCTCATCTTTTGAATCGTTTGCTGCAAAAATCGCCCAAGCCGCTATTTTTAGCGCCTTTTACAGGTATTTATGCCCGCCAGAGGCAGCTTCCGCCCTTCTTCTCCACCAGATCAAGACGGGCTTCATGAGCTGCAAGCTCTTCATCTGTCGCAAAAACAACGCGTAACTTACTTGCCTGACGTACAATGCGCTGAATTGTTGCTTCACCTTGTTGCTGCTGTGTCTCTCCTTCCATCGCAAAAGCCATCGACGTTTGACCACCGGTCATCGCCAGATAAACTTCCGCAAGGATCTGTGCATCGAGTAATGCCCCGTGTAGCGTTCGTTTACTGTTATCTATTTCGTAGCGGGCACATAACGCATCGAGGCTGTTGCGCTTACCAGGAAACATTTTCCTCGCCACCGCAAGGCTATCGGTGACCTTACAGAAGGTATTGGTCTTCGGAATATCGCGCTTAAGCAACGAAAACTCGTAGTCCATAAAGCCGATATCGAACGCTGCGTTATGGATCACCAACTCCGCGCCGCGGATATAGTCCATGAACTCATCGGCTACTTCGGCAAACGTGGGCTTATCGAGCAAAAATTCATCGGCAATACCATGTACGCCAAAGGCTTCCGGATCCACCAGCCGATCGGGTTTGAGATAAACATGGAAGTTATTGCCCGTCAGGCGACGGTTCACCACTTCAACGGCACCAATCTCAATGATCTTGTGGCCTTCATAGTGCGCACCAATCTGGTTCATACCGGTGGTTTCGGTATCGAGAACGATCTGGCGTGTAATTGCAGTGCTCATAGCGGTCATTTATGTCAGACTTATCGTTTTACAGTTCGATTCAATTACAGGAAGTCTACCAGAGATGCTTAAACAGGTAGAAATTTTCACCGATGGTTCGTGTCTGGGCAATCCAGGACCTGGGGGTTACGGCGCTATTTTACGCTATCGCGGACGCGAGAAAACCTTTAGCGCAGGCTACACCCGCACCACCAACAACCGTATGGAGTTGATGGCCGCTATTGTCGCGCTGGAGGCGTTAAAAGAACATTGCGAAGTCATTTTGAGTACCGACAGCCAGTATGTCCGCCAGGGTATCACCCAGTGGATCCATAACTGGAAAAAACGTGGCTGGAAAACCGCAGACAAAAAACCAGTAAAAAATGTCGATCTCTGGCAACGTCTTGATGCTGCCCTAGGGCAACATCAAATCAAATGGGAATGGGTTAAAGGCCATGCCGGACACCCGGAAAACGAACGCTGTGATGAACTGGCTCGTGCTGCGGCAATGAATCCCACACTGGAAGATACGGGCTACCAAGTCGAAGTTTAAGCTTGTGGTTTACGACATTGCCGGGTGGCTCCAACCGCTTGGCGAATTCGTGGCTTGTTTTTACTCTGTTTCATCGGGTTTAGCGTTAAAGGAATAGTCCGTTTCCGGGCAACAATAAGTTGTAAGCAACCAAGCGCAGGAATATGCGCATTCAATAGTTTTCCTCCGTGTTTGTTCCACGGGAGAACGTGGAAACGGCTGGCGTGCAGCACTTCAAAATTCAACAAAGAGAGCCAGTCCAGTTGCCGCATCAGAGTAAACATCCGGCTGTTATAGGGCGAGGTTTTTCGCAATACCGGCACAAGTTTGCGTAATCCCATTAAACTAATGGGATTGAAGCCACTAATCACCAGCCAGCCATCATCAATCAATACCCGATCGGTTTCACGCAATAAACGATGCGGATCGGTGCACCACGGCAATGTATGTGCCAGTAGACAAACATCAACGGATTTATCGGCAAAAGGAAGATGAAGTGGATCCGCCTGCACCTGGACGGGCATTCCTTGCGCAGAAACATTCACTTGATGAGAAACCGCGCACGCTTCGCAATTGATTTCTGCGCTTAAATTGCCAATCTTAAGCAGATGAAAACCATACATTTTAGTGAACCACGGGTTGAGCTGGCGCTCCAGCGCCTTGCGATAAAGCTCTCCCCAGGGCAAATCGCCCCAGCGATCAGGAGCCACGACAGTTTGAGGGACTCTTGCCGGTTTCATCACAACCTTCCGTTTCACACTAAGAGGTAATCTATGAATCTTAACAGTATTCCCGCCTTTGATGACAATTACATCTGGGTTTTGAATGATGAAGCAGGTCGCTGCCTGATTGTCGATCCCGGAGACGCAGAGCCAGTATTAAACGCCATTGCCGCCAATAACTGGCAACCGGAGGCCATATTTCTCACCCACCATCATCACGATCACGTTGGCGGCGTAAAAGAACTGGTGGAAAAGTTTCCGCAAATTGTGGTGTATGGTCCACAAGAGACACAAGATAAGGGAACAACACAGGTAGTCAAAGATGGCGAAACTGCCTTCGTTTTGGGGCATGAATTTAGTGTAATTGCCACACCGGGTCACACTTTAGGACATATCTGTTACTTCAGTAAACCTTATCTATTTTGCGGCGACACGCTGTTTTCTGGTGGGTGTGGTAGGTTGTTTGAAGGGACAGCATCACAAATGTATCAATCACTTAATAAGTTAAGTGCGTTACCTGACGATACATTGGTATGTTGTGCTCATGAATATACGTTATCAAATATGAAGTTTGCTTTGAGTATTCTTCCGCACGATTTGTCCATAAATGATTATTATCGTAAAGTTAAGGAGTTACGGGCAAAAAATCAAATAACACTACCCGTAATTCTGAAAAATGAGCGGCAAATTAATGTTTTTTTAAGAACGGAAGATATTGATTTAATTAATGTAATTAATGAAGAAACATTATTGCAACAACCTGAAGAGCGTTTTGCATGGTTAAGGTCAAAGAAAGATAGGTTCTGATAAAACTTTCTTGTCATCGGCTCCGTTCGCCGTTATGATCGGTCGTCTTTTAAGCAACTATTGACACACACATGAAGGCAAAAGCGATATTACTCGCCTCTGTCCTGCTCGTGGGTTGCCAGAGTACCGGCAACGTTCAACAGCACGCACAGAGCCTTTCTGCAGCTGGTCAAGGGGAAGCAGCAAAGTTTACAAGTCAGGCACGATGGATGGACGATGGGACGTCTATCGCGCCAGATGGTGACTTGTGGGCTTTCATTGGCGACGAGCTAAAGATGGGAATTCCGGAAAATGACCGGATTCGCGAACAGAAACAGAAATATTTACGCAATAAGAGCTATCTCCACGATGTAACTTTACGGGCAGAGCCGTATATGTACTGGATAGCAGGGCAAGTTAAAAAACGTAACATGCCTATGGAACTGGTACTACTACCCATAGTGGAGAGCGCTTTTGATCCTCACGCAACGTCTGGCGCCAATGCCGCAGGCATCTGGCAGATCATTCCGAGCACGGGGCGCAATTATGGTTTGAAACAGACCCGCAATTATGACGCGCGTCGCGATGTTGTTGCTTCAACAACTGCCGCGCTGAACATGATGCAGCGTCTGAACAAGATGTTTGACGGCGACTGGCTTCTGACCGTAGCGGCTTATAACAGCGGCGAAGGTCGGGTCATGAAGGCAATTAAAACGAACAAAGCGCGTGGGAAATCCACGGACTTCTGGTCGTTACCGTTGCCGCAGGAAACGAAGCAGTACGTGCCTAAAATGCTGGCATTGAGTGATATTCTCAAAAACAGCAAGCGTTATGGCGTACGTCTGCCAACGACCGATGAAAGCCGTGCTCTGGCGCGTGTGCACCTGAGCAGCCCGGTTGAAATGGCGAAGGTTGCAGATATGGCGGGGATTTCCGTCAGCAAGCTGAAGACATTCAACGCTGGCGTAAAAGGCTCCACGCTGGGCGCAAGTGGCCCGCAGTACGTGATGGTGCCAAAGAAGCATGCAGATCAACTGCGTGATTCTCTCGCTTCAGGCGAAATTGCTGCTGTACAGTCGACGCTGGTTGCCGACAATACGCCGCTTAACAGCCGTGTTTACACCGTACGCTCTGGCGACACGCTTTCAAGCATCGCTTCACGTCTCGGCGTAAGCACCAAAGATTTGCAGCAGTGGAACAAACTGCGCGGATCTAAGCTGAAGCCAGGCCAAAGTTTGACGATTGGTGCAGGCAGTAGCGCACAGCGGTTGGCAAACAACAGCGATAGCATTACGTATCGTGTGCGCAAAGGCGATTCGCTTTCAAGCATTGCTAAACGCCACGGCGTGAACATCAAAGATGTGATGCGCTGGAACAGTGACACTGCGAATCTGCAACCAGGCGATAAGCTGACGTTGTTTGTGAAAAACAACAACATGCCAGATTCCTGACAAACCAGATAATAAAAAAGGCACCGATTCCCCCGGTGCCTTTTTTATTTATGCCGCTTTATGCGCTTCTACCATGATGATATCACTGGTGAAAGAGCCATCAGTCTGCAAGGAAAAATACGTTCTCACCTCTGTCGATGCGCTCTGTTGGTAAATGCGAATAGCGTCTACTAACGCTTCTGGCGTACGCATTCTCACGACCCATGAAGAAAATTCCAGCGGTAACTTATCTGTAATTAAATTATCAACTATAAGATTGGCTTCATTGATTAACGTCAACCACGCACCGCTGGCGTAGTTTCGTACGTGAGAGGTATCGCGTAATGCTTCTACCGCCTGTAACCAGATGTCGCGCACTGGGTGACCCGGAGACATTACATCCATCACAATCAGCCTACCGCCAGGTTTCAATATCCTATTCACTTCTCGCAGTGCTGCACCAACATCATGCCAGTGATGGGCAGAATAACGGCTGATAACAATATCAAATGCGTTATCGGCAAATGGCAGACTTGCGGCATATCCCTGGCGGGTGGTGATATTTTTCAGTTGCCGGGCTTCGGCAGCTTGTGCCACGACATCCAGCATGTGGGCCGATAAGTCATACGCCACCACCGCGCTCACGTTTTGCGCAGCGCCAAACGTTGGTCTGCCCTGTGGCAGACCTGACATACCTTATTTATCAGGCTTGCCGGGACTGAATTCAACGAGTAGCGGATTGTGATCGGAAGCGCGCGTAACCAGTACAGAAGCTTCACTGACGTTCAGACCACGGTAGAAAACAAAATCGAGCGGGCGACCAAACGCCCGACGGCGCTGATCATCGGTAAAACGCACCTGGCGCAGCGACATTTCCCGCGCAAAGCGATATAACGCGTTCATCCTTCTACGGCTCCAGGCATTGAAATCTCCCGCCATAATGACCGGGCCGCTGTGGTGAGCTATCTGATCACCAATAGGAAGTAACTGCTTACTATAGACATCCACGCCCAGACTGAAGTTGACGGCGTGTATATTAACCACCATCAACAGGCGGGTGTCAGGTAATGGATAGACCGTCACCAGTGCCGACTTCGCCAGACGCAAAATGGGTTCTCGTTCACGTAACGGGCAGCAATACACTGGATGTGCCGCCGAAAGGGTCATTACGCCAGAAGGATGTTGTGGCAGCACGAAAGCGGGTACCTGATCGGCGGCAAGATAGTTAGCGGTCGCAAACTGTACTAACTCTGGCGTTGTCTGCGCTTCCTGCAATAACACCAGGTGTGCATCTTTGCCGTAGTTCTTTAATACCGACAACCATTCAGCGCGTTGCTGTTTGTATATGTTCCACACCAGGATCCGAATACGCTCTTCGGTACTTAACGGTTCCCCAGGTGGTAATGCCTGGCCGATGCTCGCAAAAGACCCCGGCGGTAAGATCCTTTCCGCAGGTTGTCCGGCAACATAGCGCATGGCATAGGTGTTTTTTCGCACTTTTGACTTTGAAACCTCTATTACGTCAACCCTTCCGCACTCGGGAGGGTTCTACTATTATAGGGATTTTAGCTCACTCTTTCAACGAGCAATTGTATATTGTTATGTAAGCAAGTGCTTACACCGGTCAGAATTTTGCTCATTATGGAGAACATTAAATCGCATGACATATCACGCATCCTGATGGTTTAATGACAAATAAATTCAAAATATCTCTTCTATTTTGCAACAGGAGCAAAAATGAAAGCCACGTCGGAAGAACTCGCCATTTTTGTTTCGGTCGTCGAAAGCGGCAGCTTTAGCCGGGCAGCGGAACAATTAGGGCAAGCAAACTCAGCGGTAAGCCGGGCGGTGAAAAAGCTGGAGATGAAACTTGGCGTTAGCCTGCTTAATCGGACCACGCGACAACTTAGCCTGACGGAAGAAGGCGAGCGTTATTTTCGTCGCGTACAGTCAATTTTGCAGGAGATGGCAGCGGCAGAATCAGAAATTATGGAGACGCGTAATACACCGCGTGGACTGTTACGGATCGATGCCGCAACTCCAGTGGTGCTGCACTTTCTGATGCCGTTAATTAAGCCTTTCCGTGAACGCTATCCGGAAGTCACTTTGTCGCTAGTCTCCTCCGAAACGATTATTAATTTGATCGAAAGAAAAGTGGATGTCGCGATACGCGCTGGTACGTTAACGGATTCCAGCTTACGTGCCAGGCCGTTATTTAACAGTTATCGAAAAATTATCGCCTCCCCCGATTATATTTCCCGCTACGGGAAGCCAGAAACGATCGACGATTTAAAGCAACATGTTTGCCTGGGATTCACTGAACCCGCTTCCCTCAATACCTGGCCGATAGCCTGTAGTGATGGACAATTACATGAGCTGAAATACGGTTTGTCATCCAATAGTGGGGAAACACTGAAACAGCTTTGCCTGAGTGGCAACGGGATTGCGTGTTTGTCCGACTACATGATCGACAGAGAAATCGCTCGCGGAGAATTGGTGGAGTTAATGGCAGATAAAGTGTTGCCAGTGGAAATGCCATTCAGTGCCGTCTATTACAGCGACCGTGCGGTAAGTACGCGCATCCGGGCTTTTATCGATTTCCTTAGCGAGCATGTAAAAACAGCTCCCGGAGGAGCTGTCAGAGAGGCTTAATCCCATTCAGGAGCCAGACCTTCCGGGCTAACCAGGCGGTCGTTGCAATCCAGTGCGGCGATCGCTTTTTTATCTTCGGCATCAAGCTGTAAATTTTGTGCCTTAAGATTACTTTCCAGGTTTTTACGTTTAGTAGAAGAAGGAATTACTGAGTAACCTTCCCCCATAGCCCACGCCAGAATCACTTGTGCCGGAGTCGCATTGTGTTTAGCTGCGATACGAGCAATAACCTCATCTTTCAGGGCCTTACCATACGCCAGCGTCATATAGGAAGTAATATGGATGCCGTGCTGTTTAGCCCAGGCAACCACTTTACGGTTTTGCAGATAAGGAGAGAGTTCAATCTGGTTAGTAGCGATGTTTTCAGCGCCAACAGCAGCAATCGCCTTTTCCATCAATGGGATCGTGAAGTTGGAAATACCGATCTCACGCGTCAGCCCTTGTTTTTTGGCTTCCAGCAGCGCCTGCATAACCCCTTCAACAGAGACTTCATCGTTTGGTGACGGCCAGTGGATTAGCGTCAGATCAACATAATCGGTACGCAATTTTTGCAGGCTCTCTTTCAGACTTGGGATCAATTTGTCTTTGCTGAGATTTTCAATCCAGATTTTAGTGGTGATGTAGAGTTCATGACGTGGCACGCCACTTTCTGCAATCGCCTGACCTACTGCGGCTTCGTTATCATAGATTTGTGCGGTATCAATTGCGCGATAACCAAGTTCAAGCGCCGTTTTCACAGATGAAATAACAACGTAGTCTTTCAACCTAAACCAAATGCAGGGATAGCCATAATATGCCTCTTTTAATGCTATTTTCGTTAACTGAGGTGATTATGGGCTTCAGACTGTTGAGGAAAAAAGCGTAAAATGCAGAGGATTTTTGCGATTCTGGCAATAATAGATATACAGACGAAAAAAACCTCGAGCGTTAACTCGAGGCTTCTTAATAAGTGGCGGAACGGACGGGACTCGAACCCGCGACCCCCTGCGTGACAGGCAGGTATTCTAACCGACTGAACTACCGCTCCACCGAATTCTTTTACAACCACCGGTTTTATGACCGGCTTACTGCTTAATTTGATGCCTGGCAGTTCCCTACTCTCGCATGGGGAGACCCCACACTACCATCGGCGCTACGGCGTTTCACTTCTGAGTTCGGCATGGGGTCAGGTG
>NZ_MIIV01000079.1:0-8625 GCF_001743015.1 Shigella sp. FC1567 | reverse complement strand
AAAGGTTCTCAGTATGTATCGCTGGCCTACACACAGCGGCTTAAGGAAGCCGGATTACTGGCATCAACAGGAAGTACAGGCGACTCGTATGACAACGCGATGGCGGAGAGCATCAATGGTCTTTACAAAGCGGAGGTAATACACCGTAAGAGCTGGAAAAACCGTGCAGAAGTGGAACTGGCCACACTCACGTGGGTGGACTGGTATAACAATCGACGATTGCTGGAAAGGCTGGGCCATACTCCTCCGGCAGAAGCAGAAAAAGCTTATTATGCTTCCATCGGAAACGATGATCTGGCAGCCTGAGTTCACAGATAAAACACTCTCCAGGAAACCCGGGGCGGTTCAGTACGCTTCCCCATGTGATTTGCCTCGCCACTTCACCGGGCTCAGGACCCCGTAGGATCTTCACCGAAAAAAATGCATCACCAGTTGCTTTATTATTTGTTTTAGGTAGACCTGTTACTAATTTATACCTACTCTGACCAAGTCTGGATAAGAAAGGCACACCTGCACATTTCTACTTGGAAATGTTTTCTTTTACCATTTTGCTCAAAAATTTCAACATCCAATATTCCTCGTACAGAACTACTCAAGTCCTGAATAGAAAAAGTTCCAGCTGGTACAGTAGAGTCATATATTGCTCGACCTTGTTGAGATACAACAACACGTGCATTAGTTTCTGCAATACCAGTAATCTGAGGCGCATAACCACGAATATTTGGCGGTAGCATTCGTTCATCGCTTTCTAATGCAATTCCTGTGTAACGCCAAGCAACAGCGCATTCTGGCGCATGATCTGGTAAACACGTTTGGCATTGATCGCAGGCATACCATCATGTGCACAAAAACCCACCGAGCTTTTACACGGTGGGTCCCAGAGAAATGCAGGACATCAACACGCCCTGCATTTTTATTATCAGAAGGTATATTTCACACCCAAAATACCTTGGGTGTCTCTGTAACTGTTATTACCCAATTGCTGAGATACGTTTCCCCAGATGCTTAGGTTATCTGCAAGACGCCCCCCCACACCAGTTTTGAGTTCAATCACATTACGGTTGCCTATCTGGTGATTTGACATGCCATTCATAATTACACCATATTGCTTTGAGCTCCATTTCCAATTCACTTCCAAAAATGGTTCGAACTTACGAAGAGTCTCCTTATCGATACAACTATGACTAATTAAGGATGTACGCAATCCCAATTTTGCTTGAATATTATTGACCCCAGAGGATGTGACCATAGTGCCATTGTGTTCAATATAGTCGTTTGCTTTTACCCCATGCCTAGTTATCTGGACTTGTGGATTGAGATACAATGCGTTGTCAATATTATTATGAGTAGTCCAGCGTATGGTTGGGTAGATATAGCCAGCTTCCAAAGCTCCTGTTATTCCTTTGCTGGAATATTTCTCACCAGTAAACCCATCTCCTTTGACTGTATTATTAAACCAACCGTACTGCAACCAAGCATCCATATATAGACCTGTTCGTTCTTTTTCATCCTGAAACCAAGAACTGTACAAACCGGCAGTATAACCGCTCACAGTTCCTCGTGAACTATAACTAGTATACTTATTATGAGTTTTGCTATCCTGATATCCATAAGCTCCCATAATACCCACATGCAAGCCATCATGATCAGTGAAGTTTGTCTTCAAAATATCTCCACCAATCTGATAAACCATCCTGTTAGCTGTGGTTTTTAATTGTCTATCAGCTAAATTATGCTCATTATGTCCACCAACAGTACGAATCCACATGGTGGTTTCGCTGAGCTGACCTGTAGTAGGATCAACAATAGTGCTACCGTGTCGGTCATAGAGAGAAGGACTAAACATCGTGTTCATTGCTATCAGGTTAGCAATATAACTGCCAGCTTCAGGGCGCCATGTGTGAATACTACCTTCACCCAAATTAAGTGAAGATACAAGCTGTGAACTAGCTCGGCGACTACTCATTTGAGTAGACTCTTGATTGCTCATCTGTTTTGATTCTTGATTATCCATCTGACTAGTTAGATACCACTTATTGGTATTCAGTCCAGATACAGTGCCCTGTTTCAGGCGATAGTCATAACTACCAGCAACAATACGGCCTTTCTGAATAAAAGCATTCTTATCAGAAGAATCTGTCGAAATAATTTGAACACCTTCAAGAGTTTTATCTCCAGAGCCTCCCTCATTTGTCACTGCAACATAGGTAATACCAGACGCATGGCCTGTAATTTCCAGCCGGTCAGTTTTACTGTTGTCATTGCCGAGAACCGCGCCCAAAGATAATATTCCGCCCTTTCCATGCCAATTACCTTTCTGAACATAGGTCTGACCGACATTTGACGAACTATTATTGAGAATAACATGACCGTTTTTCTCCAGAGTCATGTTACCTGTGACAATGACGGGGTCAGGCAAAAAAGGGGCATTAATATTATTGATTAGCACAGTCCCACTATTTAATAAAGTGTTAACAGTTTGGTTCATGCCTGAAAAATTCAAGGTAGCACCTTTATTAACAATAACACCAGCGGTACGTGTCATAGCTTCAACTGTCCCCATTTTTAGAATGCCTGCATTGATGTTGGTGAAACCAGAGTAGGTATTTTTTTCCGCCAAAATGAGAGTTCCCTCCCCTGATTTTGTTAGGGATTTTCCGTCCCAGCTATTTATATTATGATGGCTGAGATTATCTGCCAGAATAGTACTAACAGTAAGTTCAGCGTTTTCTTTCAGATTGAACTCTCCATGACTGTCGCCATCTGTATCATTCCAGCTCAAACCGTAGATCAATTTATTCTGGTCACTGATATAGCTTTTTGTATAGTCAATAGCACCAGTAGTGAGTAACGGATTGATGATAGATATATTAGAAACACTGAAACCTGTTATCCCTTTATCTGCACTTAGCAGTTTATAGTCCTTCTGCGCCCAGTTATTTATAATAGCTTCCACTTTTACATTGTTGCCAAATGACATATTTCCAGAAGCTTCCAGACTACTGATTCCAGCTAAATTTAAAGAACTGTTCTCACCAAAAGAAACGTCACCTGAAACAGTGAATTTGTTACCTGATAGTGAAACAGTTGTACAATCACCAGCACATAAATCACCTTCAATAGTTGGTGTGGTCCCAGTGTAATCATTGTTGATAATTTTCAGAATGGATGAATTGTTAACCTGTACATCACCAGTAATGACAGAACCTTCATGGAGTATTAATGAATTGTTTCCACCAGTGATGTGGATAGCATTACCTGCTACATTTTGTGTTCCATCATCTTCTTTACCTGAAATTATATATCCGCTATTAGCAATGGTCATATTGCTACCATTTATAGCATCCCCCCAATGTCCACCATTACCGCCTAAAATAGCTCCATTGTTGATTATAGACAGGTTATCTCCTGTGATAGCATTACCACCGTAGCCATCATAACCATAACCGTAAGCAGCACCTCCGTTGCCTCCAGCGAACGTGCCCTTATTGATTACAGAGAGGCTGCTTCCTGTGATGGCATCACCTCCATTACCGCCATCACCCTCACCATAATTGTTACCTCCATTACCACCGGAAATAGTCCCTTTGTTGATTATGGGTAGATTGACTCCTGTGACGGCATCACCTCCATTCCCCCCATCACTATCACTATAACTATCGCCACCATGTCCACCTGAAATAATTTCTCCATTTATTATAAACAGATTGTCTCCTGTAACAGCCTCACCACCATCACCGTTATGGTCAGCACCGCTACCGCCGCTACCACCAAGAATCATGCCTTGATTGATTATAGACAAGTCAGATCCGGTAATAGAGTCACCACCATTACCGCCACAACTATTACCATCATTATTATCACCAGCACCACCATGACCTGCGCTAATCATAATATCAGAGTTAATCCGTAGCTTAGTTCTAGATGCATGAGAGGGGTTGGAAGAAGTTATATACCACGCATCCATTCCATCTTCACCAGCTCCCAAGGGAGAAAGTCCATCAACAGGTGTTAATAATTTTTCATAATTGTCCTCTGAAAAATGAAGTTCTTGAGTACCCGAAAGAGGAATAGCAAAAGCTATTGGCCCCCCGAGCAACAGGGATGCACCAACAACAAAAGGAGAAAAAGACAATTTGCATGTTTTTTCCTTTACCGTAGGTAATTCTCCGGCCCCCCCCTGTGAACATTGGGTCATATTACAAAAAAATTTGTGAATTTGATTCATGCACTATATTATCAGTAAGTGGTTGATAAACCCCTAAAAAGATTCCGTTTTATCCGGAATAAAGGGACGATATATGCAAAAACATATTAAACAAAGCCTCAACCAAAACATGAGAGCTGTGTTATATATCAATGCAACGGGAGAAATTTACCTGTGTCTTGCTTTGAAAAAAAGAGGGGGAAAGCTATATGTTCGATAATAAATTAATAATTTTACTATGATAGTCTGCTTCAGACCGCAACTTTTCAGTTCTTTCTGTACGCTTGCCCAAAGTTTAACCACTTTGTTTTTCTATACACCCAATGGTTCTATCTGCCCCTTGATGTTAATCCCCAAAGCCAATAACATGAATGTATTCATATCACAACTTTCCTACCAGACTCTCCAATGCAATAACTGCATAATTGTTTTTAGTGGAAATGTATCGTTTTCTTAAAGAGAAGAATAACATTCCATTTTATTATGTTCCCAATTTAATTATATTAATATATATTGGCATCAATAGGAAAATACATCAGGAGAAATCAAATGCAGACATCAAACATAACTAACCATGAAAGAAATGACTCATCATGGATGTCAACTGTCAAATCAACTACAGAAGTAAGTTGGAATAAATTGAGTTTTTGTGACGTTTTACTGAAAATAATAACTTTCGGAATATATTCTCCACACGAAACTCTAGCCGAAAAATATAGCGAAAAAAAACTAATGGATAGTTTCTCACCATCACTATCACAAGATAAAATGGACGGAGAGTTTGCCCACGCAAACATAGATGGCATTTCAATACGGCTATGCCTTAACAAAGGCATATGTTCGGTTTTTTATCTTGATGGAGATAAAATACAATCCACTCAACTTTCATCAAAAGAATATAATAACTTGTTAAGTTCACTCCCCCCCAAACAATTCAACTTAGGAAAAGTACATACTATTACAGCTCCGGTATCAGGGAATTTTAAAACTCACAAGCCTGCACCAGAAGTTATTGAAACAGCCATTAATTGCTGTACATCGATAATACCAAACGATGATTACTTCCCCGTTAAAGACACTGATTTTAATAGTGTTTGGCATGATATTTACAGAGATATTCGAGCATCTGACAGCAATAGTACAAAAATATATTTCAACAATATTGAAATACCACTAAAATTAATTGCAGATCTAATTAATGAGTTAGGAATTAATGAATTCATTGATAGCAAAAAAGAGCTTCAAATGCTAAGTTACAACCAATTAAATAAAATAATCAATTCAAACTTCCCCCAACAAGACCTATGTTTTCAAACAGAAAAACTTTTGTTTACTTCACTCTTTCAAGACCCTGCATTTATATCCGCACTAACATCTGCATTCTGGCAATCTCTTCACATCACGTCTTCCTCTGTGGAACACATATATGCCCAAATTATGTCCGAAAACATAGAAAACAGGCTTAATTTCATGCCTGAACAACGAGTTATTAACAATTGTGGACATATTATAAAAATCAACGCAGTTGTCCCTAAAAACGACACTGCAATCTCTGCCTCTGGGGGGAGGGCTTACGAAGTTAGCTCATCAATATTACCATCGCACATAACATGTAATGGTGTTGGTATTAATAAAATAGAAACAAGCTATCTCGTTCATGCTGGAACACTTCCAAGCAGTGAAGGGCTTCGCAATGCTATCCCTCCAGAAAGTCGTCAAGTATCATTTGCCATCATATCTCCTGATGTTTAAGCCAATATTATATTGGCTGCCAGACTGTAAAAAAACGTTCTTCAGAACAGCTCTATAAACTATTAAACCAAAGCTAAAAGGATGGGGACCAATAGAATCTCAGCCCATCCTTTTTATATCATTATGAACCGCCCCGGAAATCCTGGAGACTAAACTCCCTGAGAAAGAGGTAAACAGGATGACTAAAAATACACGTTTTTCCCCTGAAGTCCGTCAACGGGCAGTTCGTATGGTTCTGGAAAGTCAGGGCGAATATGACTCACAATGGGCAGCGATTTGTTCCATTGCTCCAAAGATTGGCTGTATACTGGAGACTCTGCGTGTCTGGGTACGCCAGCATGAGCGGGATACCGGGGGCGGTGAGGTAGGCTCACCACCGCTGAACGTCAGCGTCTGAAAGAGCCGGAACGTGAAAATCGTGAACTGCGCCGCAGTAACAATATCCTTCGCCTGGCTTCCGCTTATTTTGCAAAGGCGGAGTTCGACCGCCTCTGGAAAAAATAATGCCACTGCTGGATAAGCTGCGTGAGCAGTACGGGGTCGGACCGGTATGCAGTGAACTGCATATTGCCCCGTCAACGTATTACCACTGTCAGCAACAGCGACATCATCATGATAAACGCAGTGCCCGTGCGCAGCGCGATGACTGGCTGAAGAAAGAGATACTGCGCGTATACGATGAGAATCATCAGGTATACGCTGTGCGTAAAGTCAGGCATCAGTTGTTACGGGAAGGTATCAGAGTGGCCAGATGCACTGTGGCACGTCTCATGGCGGTTATGGGGCTTGCCGGTGTTCTCCGGGGTAAAAAGGTCCACACTACCGTCAGCCGGAAAGCCGTTGCCGCAGGCGACCGCGTAAACCGTCATCAAGGCAATGTGCCGCGTACTCCGGGTGGCCCGCAGCGGCTGGTATACGTGGTGTCAGCGGCGGACAAGGATAAACACACGTCAGCAGTTCCGTCAGCACTGCGACAGCGTTGTCCGCAAGGCTTTTACCCAGTCCAGCGTTACGGTGCCCCACGCCTGACGGATGAACTGTGTGCTCTGGTTACCACTTTAACGTAAAAACCGTGGCAGCCAGTCTGCGCCGTCAGGAACTGAGCGCAAAAGCCTCCCAGAAGTTCAGCCCGATCAGTTACCGTGCACACGGCCTGCCTGTATCAGAAAATCTGCTGACGCAGGATTTTTACGCCAGTGGCCCGAACCAGAAGTGGGCGGGAGACATCACGTACTATTACAGCTCACCGACTGCGGGGAAACACGGGGCGCCGGGTTATTGAAGGTGACCTGTCCAGCTACTTCGACACAGTACATCACCGGCTGCTGATGAAAGCCGTCTGCCGCAGGATCAGTGATGCACGTTTTATGAGACTGCTGTGGAAAACGCCGTGTTGATGTTGGTCTCTTCCGGGCGGTCAGTGAAAGTATGCCACAGGGCGGTGTGATCTCGCCGTTGCTGTCGAACATCATACTGAATGAGTTCGACCAGTATCTGAATAAACGCTACCTGAGTGGAAAAGCCAGAAAGGATCGCTGGTACTGGAATCACAGTATCCAGCGAGGCCGAAGTACTGCTGTCAAAGAAAACTGGCAATGGAAACCTGCCGTTGCTTACTGTTGCTATGCCGATGACTGTGTGCCACGAAGGCGCGTCCTGGGGACGTGAGTCCCTGTGCAGCCATGCGGCACAAGAGATGAGGGAAGGCCCCTCGGTGTCGGCGTGCAGGCGCAGGCACCAAACCATCCACTGCTGCTGCATTTAAGAGATGTGGTGGTGAGCGAGATGGGAAAAGGTCGGACGTGAGCCGATCAGGTATGGTTCGAAGAGACGAACGAAAGTGAACCGCTGATGATGTGTCGAAAGCATATAGATGATGTCAAAACAATGGTGGAGTCGTTCCTGTGGGATATGTTTACTGCCTGCGCGGCATCCGGCATAAAAGCGGCGTGAAGTCGATTCAGGCTCTTGTGGGGAACGTGGACCTGTCACCCCGATGTGAAGGGAGAAGCGCAAGTGGAAGCCCCATGAGCGCCAGAGTACCAATGCGGGGTACAGGGACGGAGCACCAAGCGATTGCGCAGTAAACATGCTTGACAACTTAATTGGGGCCCCCTCTTCCTTTTATGGTGTAATTGTTTGATTGAATACTTCCGGGGATTTCAGTATGAAATGAAGTATATTTAATATACTTTACAAAAAGTTTGTATTAGTGGAATAAGGACAATAGTTTATCCAAACTGCCAAGCCCCTTTATTATAAGTAAGATCTGGTACTAAATAAGCGTTCTAAACCGACCCGAGTAGGCGGCCTGACGGCTGCGGCTTGTCATGGCCTGTGATTACCGTTATAAAAACAGACAATATCATTGTCTTTCAGGTAGTTATATGGCCCGTTCAGCTAAACCACGCAAACGAAAACCTGCACCTCAAAGAAGCAAACTCCTCCACTATGTCGTAAAACTTCACGAAGATGATTTTTTTTGACGAAGAAGAAGCTGAGGTTCTGCGCTTTGATAATTTTGACGATGCCGTTGAGTGTTGCGCAGACCTGAATATTCCGTTCTTTGTGGATGCCGGAAACAAAAAACTGGTCTTCTGGTTTGTACGTGTTGATGACGAAGGGTATCCGGAAATTGCCCGCTGCACGGAGCGGGAATTTGCGAC
>NZ_MIIV01000078.1:0-8729 GCF_001743015.1 Shigella sp. FC1567 | reverse complement strand
AGTCTGACATCAAGAGCGCGGTAGCCTTTTTTAATATTTCATTCTCCATTTCAATGCGTTGTAGCTTTTTCCTCAGCTTACGTATTTCGATTTGTTCTGGTGTTATCGGAGAGGCTTTTGGTGTTTTGCCCTGACGCTCATCACGCAGTTGTTTGACCCATCTTGTCATTGTGGAAAGGCCAACATCCATAGCTTTGGCGGCATCTGCCACCGTGTATTTCTGGTCAACAACCAGTTGAGCGGATTCGCGTTTAAACTCTGCGCTAAAATTTCTTTTTTTCATTGGAGCACCTGTGTTGTTCTGAGGTGAGCATATCACCTCTGTTCAGGTGGCCAAATTCAGTGTGCCACTTCACATTGCGGTTGTGTTAGGGATGATTGGCTATGTACCGAATGTTGAACAGTCTACGCAAGCCCTATTAGGTATGCAGTTTATTATGATTGCTCTACCAACTCTGTTTTTCATGGTAACGCTGATTCTCTACTTCCGTTTCTATCGCCTCAATGGTGACACGCTGCGCAGGATCCAGATCCATCTGCTGGATAAATATCGCAAAGTACCGCCCGAGCCTGTTCATGCTGATATTCCGGTCGGTGCAGTGAGTGATGTGAAAGCCTGACGTGGACAATAGCTAACGAAAATGGCCTGATGCGATATGTTTATCAGGCCACGTCTTAATGTAATGCTTTGGATTTGCAAATTTTGTAGACCGGATAAGGAATTCACGCTGCATCCGGCATCAACAAAGCGCACGTTGTTATCCGGTTATCAAGCCAAAGCGCCGTAGCTGGCGGCAATGAAAGCGAGCGAGGAATATCACCGTCGTTAATGCGCCAAGCAGCGCGCAGAACATATCGGATTGCGTGTCCCACTGGTCGCCCTGGGTGCCGAGAAAATCATCCGCTCCCTGACCCATTGCCAGCGCCGCCCACCACTCGATTAATTCATACATTGCGCTTATCGCCAGCGCCACGCAGCAGACTAGGAACGCCACCATTTTACGTCCGCGCACGTACATCCCGCGAACGAGAATTTCTCGTGCCACCAGTGCAGGCACCAGCCCCTGGAAAAAGTGCCCCAGCTTGTCATACGGATTACGGCTCAACCCCAGCCATTCCTGCACCTCAAAACCAACGGGGACTTTCGCGTAGGTGTATTGTCCGCCGACCATCAGGATGATGGCGTGAAGGAAAATGAGCGTATAGAGCAGCGGCGTTAACGGATAACGTCTGGCGGTGGCAAGCAGTAGCGGCACGACAATAATCACCGGTGTCACTTCCATCAGCCAGGTGAGTTTGTCATGGGCCGAAATGCCGGTATAAATCAGGATTAATGTTAGCGCCAGTGCGCCGGTGTTAAGAATTAACGGCTTGAGTGTGCGGGTCATGGTGAGTTCGCAAATCAGGGAAAATACTGACTATTCACCAGCAAGCGTGAAATTACAATCGCAAAAGAGGTGGCCCAGGGGGATCACCTGGCAGCATGCTGCCAGGCGCTGGGCCGAAGAGGTTACTTAGTGCAGTTCGCGCACTGTTTGTTGACGATTTGCTGGAAGAAGTCGTTACCTTTGTCATCGACCAAGATAAACGCCGGGAAATCTTCTACTTCGATTTTCCAGATAGCTTCCATACCCAGCTCCGGATAAGCGACGCATTCCAGATGCTTGATGCTCTGCTGCGCCAGTACCGCCGCCGGACCGCCGATGCTACCGAGGTAGAAGCCGCCGTGTTTATGACACGTGTCGGTAACCTGCTGACTGCGGTTACCTTTCGCCAGCATGATCATGCTGCCGCCGTGGGATTGCAGCAGATCCACGTAGGAGTCCATACGGCCTGCGGTGGTTGGGCCAAGTGAACCTGATGGATAACCGGCAGGGGTTTTCGCCGGACCCGCGTAGTAGATCGGGTGATCTTTGATGTACTGCGGAAGTTCTTTACCGGCGTCAATCAGCTCTTTCAGCTTGGCGTGTGCAATATCTCGGCCCACGATAATGGTGCCGGTGAGCGACAAACGAGTGGATACCGGGTATTGCGAAAGCTGGGCGAGGATCTCTTTCATCGGGCGGTTAAGGTCAACTTTCACCGCTTCGCCTTCACCGGCCTGGCGCAGTTCTTGTGGAATGTACTGGCCTGGGTTGTGTTCCAGTTTTTCGATCCAGATACCTTCGCGGTTGATTTTCGCTTTAATGTTACGGTCAGCGGAGCAGGAGACGCCCATGCCGACCGGGCAGGATGCGCCGTGACGTGGCAGACGGATAACGCGAATGTCGTGCGCGAAGTATTTACCGCCAAACTGCGCGCCAAGACCGAGTTTCTGGGCCTCTTCCAGCAGTTCCTGTTCCAGCTGGACATCGCGGAACGCCTGACCATGTTCGTTCCCTTCCGTCGGCAGTTCATCGTAATAGTGAGCGCTTGCTAACTTGACGGTTTTCAGGTTGGTTTCCGCAGACGTACCGCCAATCACAAACGCGATATGGTACGGCGGGCAGGCTGCAGTACCGAGGGTACGCATTTTCTCGACGAGGAAGTTTTTCAGTTTGCCGGGAGTCAGCAGGGCTTTGGTTTCCTGGTAGAGATACGTTTTGTTGGCAGAGCCGCCGCCTTTCGCAACGCAAAGGAATTTGTACTCATCGCCATCTACCGCGTACAGGTCGATTTGCGCAGGCAGGTTAGTGCCGGTGTTGACCTCTTTGTACATGTCCAGCGCCGCATTCTGTGAATAGCGCAGGTTATCTTCGATATAGGTGTTATAGACGCCTTTCGACAGCGCTTCTTCATCACCGCCGCCGGTCCACACGCGCTGGCCTTTTTTACCGACGATGATCGCGATGCCGGTATCCTGGCAGGTCGGCAGCACGCCTTTGGCGGCGATTTCGGAATTTCTTAAGAATTGCAGCGCCACGTACTTGTCGTTTTCGCTGGCTTCTGGATCGTGAAGAATAGCCGCAACCTGTTTCTGGTGTGCCGGGCGGAGCATAAAAGAAGCGTCGTGAAAGGCTTGCTGCGCCAGCAGGGTCAGGGCTTCTGGTTCCACTTTCAGGATGGTTTCGCCGTCGAAGTCGGCAACGCTAACGTAATCGGAAGTGAGTAGATAGTATTCGGTATTGTCTTTCCCCATCGGGAAAGGTGCCTGGTAGATAAAGGGTTTGTTTGACATAGCTTCCAGCCTGTAACTCTGTATTTGTTATTCGAAAATGGCGTGCCGCGTAGTCACGGGCGCACGCAAAGTGCATTTATAAGAACCCGTACATCGCGGCGAAGATCCAGCCGAAGACGCACGATACGCTCACACCAATCAACCCCGGCAGAATAAAGCTGTGGTTGATGACGAAGCGACCGATGTGGGTGGTGCCGGAACGGTCAAACTGAATCGCTGCCAGATCGCTCGGATAAGTCGGCAGGATGTAATAACCGTAGCAAGCCGGTGCTGAAGCCACGATGTATGCCGGATCAACGCCGATCGCCAACGCGACCGGAACAATCGCCGCCAGCGCCGCAGCCTGAGAGTTTACAAACTTGGAAACCAGCAGCAGAACAATGGCATAGGCCCACGGATACTCTTTCACCATTTCACCCAGTACGCCCTGAATTTCAGACATATGCGCACCGAACATGGTTTCTGCCATCCATGCGATACCGTACACCGCCACGATGGCGATCATACCGGAACGGAAGACTTCGTTTTTTGAGATAGACGCGGGATTGGTTTTGGTCAGGATAATAATCAGCGCCCCGGTCAGCAGCATAAACATCTGAATAACCAGTACCATCGACAGCGGTTTGCCGCCGAAGGATGGACGCAGGTCCGAATCAGCACCAAGAAGGGCGACTACAGCGATTGCCCCGAGGAAAATCCACATTGCCAGCCAGTTGCTTTTCGGCAGTTTTTTATCCAGCAGCGTCGCGGTATCACCGTAAACATACTCACGGTTTTCCGGTACGGAGATGAATTTCTGGAACTCTTCGTCTTTATCCAGATCTTTACCACGGAACCAGCTGAAGATACCGATCGCCAGGATACCGATTAACGTCGATGGAATGGTGATTGCCAGCAGGTCGAGGAACTCAAGATGGCGACCATCAAAGGTGACATTACCCAGCATCGCAACCAGAGACACGACCGCAACCGACACCGGACTGGCGATAATCCCCATCTGTGCACCGATAGAACTTGCCGCCATCGGACGTTCCGGACGGATGTTGTTCTTAATGGCGACGTCGTAGATGATCGGCAGAATGGTGTAAACCACATGACCCGTACCGCAAAGAATGGTCAGCGTACAGGTCACAAACGGCGCGACAATTGAGACATATTTCGGGTTGCGGCGCAGCAACTTCTCGGCAATTTGCAGCATGACATCAAGACCGCCCGAAGCTTGCAAGGTCGCCGATGCCGCCACCACCGCAATGATAACCAGCATGACATCAACCGGTGGTTTACCTGGCTGAAGGTGGAAGACGAAGACCAGAATGACCAGACCGATACCGCCTAATAAACCCAGCGCGATACCACCCTTTCTGGCACCATAAAACAGACATATCAGTATTATGATAAGTTGGATAGTAAATAACATGTGTGAACCCTCGCGATAATCCTATTTAAATTTTTGCTGAATAGATCACAGTCACGTTCTGTTTTGTATGAACTGTTTTCAGAGCCTGACTAAATATCCGTTTGGTCGTTACCGGCTTTAGCAAATACCTCACAGTAAATATTGGCTGATTAAAGCAGCGGCAAATTTATGCACTGTGATAAGCGGCTTTTTCAGAGAGAAAAACTCTCTGGCGATGGGTTTATAGTTTGTACTGCGCAGATGTTAATGTTTTGTTTGCTGTTATCTTATTGATATTTATCGGTCTATTTTTTGTTCTCAGGGCAGATATCATTAGGTTTAAAGATTAATCTTATCTACCCATTTGTGGGTGAAAATACACATAATGCGGGTGACATAATAGTTAATTAACTTTTGTTAGCGTTTTGAAATTAAAAACACCGTTCACCTGAAGAGATATTAATTTTTAGCGATGATGGAGGGATAATTATATTTGATCTGCACAAGTTTTACTGATGAAGGATGTAACTTGTGCCAGGGGTATTTTGCATTACGGTAATAATTATTACTTACAGATAACCAGCGATCCGTTATTGGCAATATTGTTTCAGTAGTGAGTAGTGTTCTGCCTGAATACGGTAACGGTAAACCGGACGCCCCGTGACGCCATAATGGATACTGGTGAACAAGATGTGGCAGTTGACCAGCCAGATGAGGTATTTACGGCAGGAAACACGCGAGATGTTAACCTCGTTAGCCAGCTCGTCGGTTGAAAACTCATAGTCCTGATGCGCGTCAATCCACTGGCACAGCGTGCGTAACGTCTGCGGCGTTAAGCCTTTTGGCAAGCGACGAGGATCCTGTTCGTTGGAGCTGCTGCCGTGGATTAGCTGATCAAGCTCGGCCTGGTCATAATACTGATGTTTTTCCAGCGCCATTTTCTTTTGCCGCCAGCCGGTGAGCGCCTCTTCAAAGCGGGAAGCCTGGAAGGGTTTGATCAGGTAATCCACGACACCGTAATGCAGCGAATCTTTAATGGTTGCCGCATCGGCTGCGGAGGAGATGACAATCACATCACTTTTGCAACGCGCGTTATGCAGGACAGGCAGTAAATCGAGCCCGTTCTCTTTTTGCATATAGATATCGAGCAATATCAGGTCGATAGGCGTATCGCTATTGAAGATAATCTCTTTGGCTTTCTCCAGCGTCGAGGCTGTTCCACAGCATTGAAAGCCTGGGATTTGTGCTACGTATCGGCGATTCAGCTCCGCGACCATTGCGTCGTCATCGATAATTAATACATTGCTCATCTGTTTGACCTCTCCCCGTCCCAGGGTATCTGGACAAAAAATTGTGTGAAAATCCCGGGTTCCGATTCCACGGCGATGCTGCCGCCGAGATTTTCTACCTGTTGTTTGACAAGTGCTAAACCGACGCCTCGCTCGCTTCCTTTTGTCGAGACACCTTTGTCAAAAATGTGATCGATTTTGTCGGGTGCGATCCCCGGTCCATCATCGTTAACTTCGCAGTGCAGCCAGCCGTGACGGTAGTGCAATGTTACGCTAATTTCGCCACCGGGTTCCGGCCCTAATGCTTCCAGCGCGTTTTCTATCAGATTTCCCAATGTGGTAATCAGCGTCGCGACCTGGTCCTCACTGCCGCTGTCTGGCAGCAGGCTTTCACTGTTTAAAATCAGCGTATGGCCTAAATCGGTCGCGCGGTTAATCTTGCTGATTAAAAAACCAGCGATAACCGGAGATTTGATCTTACCCAGCAGAGAGCCAATCTCTTCCTTATAGTTATTGGCTGTTTTGAGACTGTAATCTTCCAACTGCTTATAACTCTTCAGATGCAATAATCCGAGAATCACATGCAATTTATTCATAAATTCGTGGGATCGTTCACGAAGTGCATCAGCATAGTTGACCAGACCGTCGAGTCGCTGCATCAGTTTACGAACTTCAGTTTTGTCCCTGAAGGTTGAAATGGCACCGATGATAACGCCATTACTGCGCACCGGAACGGTGTTGATCAGTAATAGCCGGTCTTTAATCGTAATCTCTTCGTCGCGGCGCGGCGTACCGTCGCGTAACACTTCCGAGACATCTACCACCTGTGACCATGAGTGGCTTAGCGTCGACAGTTTCTCATCGTCCTGCGACTTACGGTAATTCAGCAATTCTTGTGCGGCATCGTTGATCAGCGTGACCTCGCCGCGATCGTCCACGGCAACGACGCCTTCTTTGATAGACTGCAACATGGCCTGGCGCTGCTCAAACAGCGTGGAGATTTCGTAGGGTTCCAGGCCGAAAAGGATTTTTTTCAGTACCTTAACCAGAATGCAGGTGCCAATCAGTCCGACCAGCATGCCAAATAATACCGACCAGATAATGCTCCAGCGACTGTCATTGATTTGTTGGGTCACGCGGCTTAACTCAAGGCCGCTCACCACCACGCCAATTTGTTTATGATTTTCATCGTAGATGGGGGTAAATACGCGTAAAGCCTGCGCCAGAAAACCGCGATTGATAGCGACATTTTCTTTGCCATTCAGCGCTTTAAGGATGTCATCACCTTTAAATGGCTGACCAATACGCTGGGCTTCAGGATGCGAGTAGCGAAGACTTTGCATATCCGTAACGACAATAAACAGCAGATCGTTGCGTTTGCGCACGGCTTCCGCGATGGCCTGGATTCCGCTCTCCTGCGGTTTTTTCTGCAAGCCCTGACGGATTTCCGGCGAGTCGGCGAGGGTACGCGCCACTGCCAGTGCCTTGTTGGCCAGCCCGTCTCGTGTCATATCACTGATTTGCGAGAAGTAAATCAGATGCACCACCAATAGCACCGAGAACTGTACCGCGCTGACCATTAAGATCACTGTGGTACTCAATTTCATCGGACGTTTGAGTAACATGCGGTAGGGCAATGAATGTCTCATCAGCTTCCTTGTGTGACAAATTTCTTAAGCATTATCTCTGATGAGGCGGGTAATTCAAAGGGCGTAAGAATGATTGGCTATATAGGGGAAGAGACTCTGGCAACGGAAACTGCCAGTGCTGTATGAAGATTCCAGGGCTATGCTTATAGCGATAATCATACTGATGAGAGAGGGAAAGTCATGGATCAGGCGCTACTGGACGAGGGTTATCGCTGTTATACCGGCGAAAAGATCGATGTCTATTTCAACACTGCGATATGTCAGCATTCTGGCAATTGCGTACGTGGCAACGGCAAGTTATTTAATCTCAAACGAAAGCCGTGGATCATGCCGGATGAAGTCGACGTCGTCACTGTGGTTAAAGTGATTGATACGTGCCCGAGCGGCGCGCTGAAATACCGTCATAAATAAGCGAGGGTAAAATGGAAATACGCGAAGGCCACAATAAATTTTACATTAATGACGAACAGGGCAAGCAAATCGCTGAAATTGTCTTTGTGCCGACCGGAGAGAATTTAGCGATTATCGAACATACCGATGTCGATGAAAGCCTGAAAGGGCAGGGGATTGG
Organism: Shigella sp. FC1567; assembly: GCF_001743015.1. Taxonomy (NCBI): domain Bacteria; kingdom Pseudomonadati; phylum Pseudomonadota; class Gammaproteobacteria; order Enterobacterales; family Enterobacteriaceae; genus Shigella; species Shigella sp. FC1567. The sequence continues at coordinate 667 of NZ_MIIV01000078.1, read as the reverse complement.
TAAACAGCTGGTTGCGAAAGTCGTGGAAAAAATGCGTCGGGAAAAACGAAAAATTATCCCACTATGCCCATTTGCGAAACACGAATTTGATAAAACGCGGGAGTATGATGATATTCGCAGTTGATGGGAGAGTACAGAGTCACGATATTTTTCATGCTCTCCGCGGAGTGATGCAGGAGAGCATCTGAAGGGTAGGGGGATGCACAAAGAATGGGCAGAGAGCGCGTTTTTTTGTCCCACGTCATCCCCTTTACTGAGCAAAAAAAAGAATATCTCCTATATGAGAATCATCAATCGGGGTTAATAAGTTTTGCGTCCCCAGAGCATTCAATATTGATAGGAGTCATATTATGGAAGGTAAAAACAAGTTCAATACTTATGTTGTTTCTTTTGATTATCCATCATCTTATTCCTCAGTGTTCTTAAGGTTAAGATCATTGATGTATGGGTAATGCTGCCAACTTACTGATTTAGTGTATGATGGTGATTTTAAGGTGCTTGCGTGGCTTCCATTTCCATCAGATGTCCTTCCTGCTCCGCTACTGAAGGCGTGGTGCGTAACGGCAAAAGCACTGCCGGACATCAGCGCTATCTCTGCTCTCATTGCCGTAAAACATGGCAACTACAGTTCACTTACACCGCCTCTCAGCCCGGTACGCACCAGAAA
>NZ_MIIV01000077.1:0-38264 GCF_001743015.1 Shigella sp. FC1567 | reverse complement strand
GCTGGCCGCTGTATGAATCACGCCTGAAGGGAAAGCTGCACGTTATCAGCAAGCGTTACACTCAGCGCATTGAGCGACATAATCTGAATCTGAGACAACATCTGGCAAGGCTGGGACGGAAGTCACTGTCGTTCTCAAAATCGGTGGAGCTGCATGACAAGGTCATCGGGCATTATCTGAACATAAAACACTATCAGTAAGTTGGAGTCATTACCCTCTAATTTGTAGTAATAAGCATCCGCGAATTACTGACAATAGCACTTATGAACAAATTATGGCAGAAGAGTTCACCCAATTAATATCCAAATCAGCAGGAGTTGATGATATTCAAATGGAAATAGACGAGAAGTTTATGAATCGCAAAATTTCATTTCGTGGTTCCTCTTTGCTGACAATAATTAATAGCATTGCAGTTACAGATTTACTGGGAATAGTCCCCTATGAACTTTATAACTCCCACCGTGACTTTCTTAATTTAAAAGAGATAAAACTAGAACATCCGTTACCTTCAATAAAGCTTTACATTTCCTATAATAAATCTTCTTTAAATAATTTGGTGTTCTCCCGATTTATTGACCGTCTAAATGAGAGTTTTTGATATATAACTACAGACAGCTACTATAACTTTCATCTATTTATTCACAGCGCGAATGAAAAATAAAACACTCTGCTTTACAGTGTTTACTTTATAATTAACAGTCTTATCTCACTGTTCACCCTGTAACGTTCAGAGAGCGTCTTCAGATGTCTATTTATAAAATTCCTCTTCCGCTCAATATTCTGGAAGCTGCACGAGAGCGTATTACCTGGACACTCAACACCCTACCCCGCGTTTGTGTCTCATTTTCTGGCGGCAAAGACTCTGGTTTAATGCTGCATCTGACAGCCGAACTTGCCCGACAAATGGGCAAAAAAATCTGCGTTTTGTTTATCGACTGGGAGGCGCAATTCTCTTGCACTATTAACTATGTTCAGTCCCTGCGCGAGTTGTACACCGATGTCATCGAAGAGTTTTACTGGGTTGCGCTCCCGCTTACGACGCAAAATTCCCTTTCACAATACCAACCCGAATGGCAGTGCTGGGAACCTGATGTCGAATGGGTGCGTCAGCCCCCGCAAGATGCGATAACCGATCCTGACTTTTTCTGCTTTTACCAGCCAGGCATGACCTTCGAACAATTTGTACGTGAGTTTGCCGAATGGTTTTCACAAAAACGTCCGGCGGCGATGATGATCGGCATCCGTGCGGATGAGTCCTACAACCGTTTTGTCGCCATCGCCAGTTTAAATAAACAACGTTTTGCCGACGATAAACCATGGACTACGGCCGCACCAGGCGGTCATAGCTGGTACATTTACCCCATTTACGACTGGAAAGTGGCTGATATCTGGACCTGGTATGCAAATCATCAAAGTCTCTGCAACCCACTGTATAACCTAATGTATCAGGCAGGCGTTCCTCTGCGTCATATGCGAATTTGCGAACCTTTTGGCCCGGAGCAACGACAAGGATTATGGCTCTATCACGTTATCGAACCGGATCGCTGGGCTGCTATGTGCGCACGAGTCAGCGGGGTAAAAAGTGGCGGCATTTACGCCGGACATGACAATCATTTCTATGGGCATCGGAAAATCCTCAAGCCAGAACATTTAGACTGGCAAGAATATGCATTATTGCTGCTCAATAGCATGCCGGAAGATGATCGCATCAAAGCGATTAATGAAATCCGCATGGCGATCCATCAGGTTAGCCCCTTTCGTGAAGAGCCAGTGGATTGCGTTCTGTGGGTTAAAAACAGCCAACTTATGCCTAATGATTACAACCCAAACAACGTGGCACCACCCGAAAAAAAACTGCTGCAAAAATCCATTGAAATAGATGGTTTTACCCAACCCATTGTGGTCACACATACGGATAAAAATGCCATGGAAATCGTGGATGGTTTTCACCGCCATGAAATTGGTAAAGGCTCATCATCATTAAAATTACGCTTAAAAGGTTATTTGCCGGTGACCTGTCTGGAAGGTACGCGTAATCAACGCATCGCCGCGACTATTCGTCATAATCGCGCTCGTGGACGCCATCAAATCACCGCCATGTCGGAAATCGTCCGTGAACTTAGCCAGTTGGGATGGGACGATAATAAAATTGGCAAAGAGCTGGGAATGGACAGCGACGAAGTGCTGCGCCTGAAGCAAATTAACGGCCTGCAAGAGTTGTTTGCCGACCGTCAATATTCCCGCGCCTGGACGGTTAAATAGCTAAAGCTGGCGCAGGCGTTCAGCTGCTGCCAGCAACGTCGATTCCTTCTTGGCAAAACAGAGACGAATCAGTTTATGTGGGAAGGGATCGGCGCAAAACACCGACAGCGGAATCGCCGCCACGCCGTGCTCCCGCGTCAGCCACTGGCAAAACTCAACATCATCCAGGGTAGAAACCTCGCTGTAATCCACCAGCAAAAAGTATGTACCTTCACACGGTAAAATCTCCAGCCGGCTTTCATTTAAAGCATTCACCAGAATATCGCGCTTCTGGCGATAAAAGTCCGGTAACGCAAGATAATGCTCAGGTTCTGCACGTAGCATATCAGCAAGCGCCAGCTGTGCCGGGGTATTCACCGAAAAGGTCAGATACTGATGTACCTTGCGAATTTCGGCGCTGATGGGCGCTGGCGCAACACAATAACCCACTTTCCAGCCGGTCATATGATAGATCTTGCCAAATGAAGAAACCGCCACTGCCCGCTCACGCAGCTGCGGATGCGCCAGCACACTGGCATGGCCCTGTTGTGAAAAGTTGATGTGCTCGTAGACTTCATCGCTAATGACAAAAATCTCGTGCCCGGCGATCGCCTGCCACAAAGCGGCGAAATCAGCCTGCTGCCAGACAGTTGCACTGGGGTTATGCGGAGTGTTGAGGATCACCAGTCTGGTGCGCTCGCTTAATAATGCGGCAAATTCCTGCCAGTCAAGGTGGTTGCAGTGCCATACGCTTCACTATTCCCCCAGAAAGCGCGATGGCGGGGGCGTAACTGTCATAGCTGGGATCAAAACAAATCACTTCATCGCCATTGCGCACCAGTGCGGTAATCGCCGCGTATAACGCTTCCGTCGCCCCTGCCGTTACGGTGATATCGCTATCGGCATCTGGTTGATAGCCATACAAACGTTCCGTTTTCTGAGCAATCGCCTCGCGCAAGGCCTGCACGCCGGTCATGGGCGCGTATTGGTTTGCCCCCTGGGCAACGTGGTACGCCAGCCGCTCCTGTAAATAGCGCGGACCATCAAAATCAGGAAAGCCTTGCGACAGGTTAATCGCCTGGTGTTGCTGCGCCAGCGCGCTCATCTGGGTGAAAATAGTGGTGCCAAGTTGTGGAAGTTTGCTTTGTGGAATCAGAGGGTTATTTGTCATTTTTATTGTACCTGACGAAGTTGCGTGTTGAAGGCACTATAACACGATGCTAGTATTTGGCAATCAAGACGTTTAGATGTCTAAATAAAACAATAAGGACAACACAACATGCCTCACAATCCTATCCGCGTGGTCGTCGGCCCGGCTAACTACTTTTCACATCCAAGAAGTTTCAATCACCTGAACGATTTTTTCACTGATGAACAACTTTCTCGCGCGGTGTGGATCTACGGCAAACGCGCCATTGCTGCGGCGCAAACCAAACTTCCGCCAGCGTTTGGACTTCCAGGGGCAAAGCATATTTTGTTTCGTGGTCATTGCAGCGAAAGCGATGTACAGCAACTGGCGGCTGAGTCCGGTGACGATCGCAGCGTGGTGATTGGCGTCGGCGGCGGCGCACTGCTCGACACCGCGAAAGCCCTCGCCCGCCGTCTCGGTCTGCCATTTGTTGCCGTTCCGACGATCGCCGCTACCTGCGCCGCCTGGACACCGCTCTCCGTCTGGTATAACGATGCCGGACAGGCGCTGCATTATGAGATTTTCGACGACGCCAATTTTATGGTGCTGGTGGAACCGGAGATTATCCTCAATGCACCGCAACAATATCTGCTGGCGGGGATCGGTGACACGCTGGCGAAATGGTATGAAGCGGTGGTGCTGGCTCCGCAACCAGAAACGTTGCCGCTAACCGTGCGGCTGGGGATCAATAATGCGCAGGCCATTCGCGACGTCTTGTTAAACAGTAGCGAACAGGCACTTGCCGATCAGCAAAATCAGCAGTTAACGCAATCATTTTGCGATGTGGTGGATGCTATTATTGCTGGTGGTGGGATGGTCGGTGGTCTGGGCGATCGTTTTACGCGTGTGGCGGCGGCTCATGCCGTGCATAACGGTCTGACTGTCCTGCCGCAAACCGAGAAGTTTCTTCACGGCACCAAAGTCGCTTACGGAATTCTGGTGCAAAGCGCCTTGCTGGGTCAGGATGATGTGCTGGCGCAATTAACCGGGGCGTATCAGCGTTTTCATCTGCCGACTACGCTGGCGGAGCTGGAAGTGGATATCAATAATCAGGCGGAGATCGACAAAGTGATTGCCCACACCTTGCGCCCGGTGGAGTCCATTCATTACCTGCCAGTCACGCTGACACCAGATACGTTGCGTGCAGCGTTCGAAAAAGTGGAATCGTTTAAAGCCTGACGTGCAAATTTAGCAGCAGCGCGCGCCGCCTTTTCCACCGTAGCGCGCGTCCTGCCGCTCACGGAAAAACTCCTCGTAGGTCATCGGCGTTTGATCGGGATGGTTAACCCGCATATGTTCGACATAGTTGTCGTAATCAGGCATACCAATCATCAGCTTCGCCGCCTGACCTAAATATTTTCCGGCTTTTGCCAGTGAATCAAACATCTTGGCCTCCGCTAACCATGTTGCTGAAAGAGTGCCGGATGCGGCGTGAACGCTTTATCCGGCCTACAAATGCTATCAACGCACTCGGTCAGTCCCCTCGCCCCATCGGGGAGAGGGTTAGGGTGAGGGGAACCCTCGGCACTATGCCAACATTCGCCAACATCCCCCCTCACTCTGACTTTAGTGCGCGCCTTTCGCCTGCGCTACGATCTCCTCGACATTTTCCGGCATCGGCTCATACGGCGTTTCTTTCGCCGTTGGCTTCGGATCTTTCAATGCCGCAAGTGCCGTCTTAATCGAGAACAGTGCCAGAACCACCACGACCACCATAAAGAAGATGGTTAACCCGGCATCCAGACGGTTGTTGAACACCAGTTGCGCCAGCTGTGACTCAGTATACTGCGACGGAATATTGCCGCTGTCGATCATTGCCTGGAACTTGTTAGCAATGGCCAGGAAGCCGACTTTCGCATCCGGGCTAAACGCTTTCTGCCAGCCAGCGGTCAGGGTACAAATCAGCAGCCAGGCCGTTGGTACCAGCGCCACCCAGGCGTAACGTTGACGTTTCATCTTGAACAACACCACGGCACAGAGCATCAGCGCCATCCCTGCCAGCATCTGGTTGGCAATACCAAACAGCGGCCACAGAGTGTTAATACCGCCCAGCGGATCGACCACGCCCTGATGGAGGAAGTAGCCCCACGCCAGTACGCACAGCGCCGTTGCCAGCAGGTTAGCAGGCAGTGAATCGGTCCGCTTCAGGCCAGGAGACACCACGCCCAGCAGATCCTGCAACATAAAGCGCGCAGCACGCGTACCCGCATCTACCGCCGTCAGAATAAACAGAGCTTCAAACAGAATGGCGAAGTGATACCAGAACGCCACATCCATCATACCACCCAGCGCACCGTGCAGGATGTAAGCCATCCCCACCGCCAACGTCGGCGCACCGCCCGCACGGGAAATGATCGACTGTTCACCCACTTCGCTGGCAATCTGGTTGAGCGTATCTGGTGTAATGCTAAAGCCCCAGCTACTCACCACCTGCGCGGCAGAAGCGACCACATCCGCCGTCCCTGCTGGAGCCAGCACCGCCATTGGGCTGTTCATGGCAAAGTAAACGCCCGGATCGATGATACAGGCGGAAACCAGCGCCATAATCGCCACGAAGGATTCCATTAACATTCCACCGTAGCCGATAAAACAAGCCTGCCCTTCGTTCGCCAGCATCTTCGGCGTGGTGCCGGAAGAGATCAGCGCATGGAAGCCAGACACCGCGCCACAGGCGATGGTGATAAACAGGAACGGGAACAGGTTACCGGTCCATACCGGGCCAGTGCCATCGACAAATTTGGTCAGCGCAGGCATGGTCAGCGTCGGGCGCATAATCAAAATGCCTACCGCCAGACCGACGATCGTCCCGATTTTCAGGAAGGTAGAGAGGTAGTCACGCGGGGCCAGCAGCAACCACACCGGCAGCACCGCCGCCACAAAACCGTAACCCACCAGCATCCAGGTCAGCTGCACGCCGGTAAAGTCAAAGTACGGTGCCCAGGTCGGACTTTCTGCCACCCAGCCGCCAGAGATAATGGCGAAAATCAGGAATACCAGACCGATGACCGACACTTCACCAATACGCCCCGGACGCAGATAGCGCAGGTAGATCCCCATAAACAGCGCCAGCGGAATGGTGAACGCAACGGTATACGTTCCCCACGGGCTATGAGTCAGGGCTTTCACCACGATCATCGCCAGTACTGCAAGGATAATGACCATGATCATAAAGCAGGCCACCAGCGCTATCACCCCGGCGGTTGGCCCCATCTCTTCTTTGACCAGCTCACCCAGCGATCGACCGTCACGGCGCGTAGAAACAAACAGCACCATGAAATCCTGCACCGCACCGGCGAGAACCACCCCGGCGAGTAGCCAGATCATCCCCGGCAGGTAGCCCATTTGCGCTGCCAGCACCGGCCCAACCAACGGACCTGCTCCGGCGATGGCCGCAAAATGGTGACCGAACAGCACTTTCTTGTCCGTCGGCACATAGTCCAGCCCGTCGTTATGGCGCACCGCTGGCGTCATACGCTTCGGGTCAACCGCCAGCACATTTTTGGCGATATACAACCCATAAAAACGGTAAGCGATCAGATAGATACAGACCGACGCCACCACAATCCACAGCGCGTTGATCTGTTCCCCACGATTTAAAGCAATGTATCCCAGAGCAAATGCTCCCATTACAGAGAGCACTGTCCAGACGAGGTATTTCCCTGATTTGTTCATAGTTGTTATCCGTGTGCGTGTCCATAGAGATGTTACATTTTGTTTCTATAACATCTTTGTACGATTTAACAACACGGTAACTATGTAAATCGGAGTTGAAACCAATATTTAACTTAACAATGTTAACTCGATCACTCCGTTAACCGAGTTTTCCTGCAATCTCATTTAATTCTGTCGGGCTCATCCCAAAACTGCCGTACCCAGCCGACAAGTGCAGCAACGCCGCCCCTGTTCATCGAAAACGACGATTTCCCAGCTCTGATTTTGCCGCCCAAGATGCAGCGGCTGGCAGACGCCGCGTACCTTGCCTTCAGACACCGGGCGATGATGGGTGGCGTTAAGTTCCGTGCCCACCACACACTGCCCGTCACGGGTCATCATAAATCCGGCCATCGATCCCAGCGTTTCAGCCAGCGCCGCCGACGCGCCGCCATGCAGCAGGCCAAACGGCTGATGAGTACGGGTATCAACCGGCATTTCGGCTTCCAGCACATCATCTCCCAGACGGGTATACACAATTCCCAGATGCGCCACCATTGTGTTATCGCTGGTGGCGTTCAGTTCGTCGAGCGTTAAATGGCGTTTCCAGATCATGCTTATGCCCCCAGCGTTGAGCCGCCATCGACCACAATATCCTGTAGGGTGATATGGCTGGCGAGGTCAGAGGCGAGGAACAAAATCGTGTTGGCGATCTCTTGTGGACGGGCGATTTTCCCCAGCGGAATGCCGAGTTTAAACTGCTCGCCAAAGCCGCGAATACGCTGTTCTTCGGCGTCATCGCTCACCCACAGCGTGCGTTGCATATCGGTGTCGGTGGAGCCAGGCGAAACCACATTACAGCGCACGCCGCTACCCGCCAGTTCCAGCCCGACGCTCAACGCCAGGCTTTTCAGCGCCGCTTTCGATGCGCCATAAGCACTCATACCAATACGCGGCGTGTGTGCGGCGTCGGACGCCACAGTGACAATCGCCCCGCCCCGCTGACGGCGAAACTGGTTCATGGTTTGCTGGAACAGGTTAAACGCACCGCCGACGTTAACCGCAAAAGTCTGCTGCCAGTCCTCTTTACTGAGCTGATCGGTCGCGCCCATGCGCAAAATTCCCGCCGCATTGATCAGCACGTCCAGTCGCTCCGTTTCAGCTAACAGTCGCTGACATACCTGCGCCACCTGCCCGGCGTCGGCAACATCCATTACTTCGGTCGCAAAGGGATATTGCTCCTGAGTGAACGCTTGATCAAAACCTGTAACTTTCGCTCCCGCCTCAACAAACGCCAGCGCCGTGGCGTAGCCGATACCTTTACCTGCGCCGGTTACCCAGACATTTTTACCGCTGAAATCCATTATTTAACCTCGCGGGAGAGTAGCTTCCACCAGGCGTCGATGGTCGGGTTTTTCGCCAGCATGACAAAGTCGATATCACCATGCACTTTGCGCCAGCGCGCCGCCAGCGCCATCATGCGCACCGAATCCAGACCGTAGTCGATCAGGTTGTCGTCATCGAACGGTTCATCGGACTCGTCCAGCAACGGCAGGATAACCTCACGCAGCGCCGCTTTGCTGGCGGGGACAGGTGCTGGCAGTAATTCTTCAGTCATCACCACCCGGCCAGACCGCCCGGCCACATATTTCAGCGACATCAAATGCTCGTCACGGCTGAAATCGGCCAGCGCATCCGCCACCATAAACGGTTTAATATCGCGCATAAATGCGTCGGTTGCGGTGGTCATACAGCCAATGTGGGCATATACCCCGGTAATAATCAGCTGGTTACGTCCACTCTCTTTGAGCATTTGCTCCAGCGGAGAACGATGAAACGCGCTGTAGCGCCACTTCACCAGCACCGTGTCGTCGGCATCTGGCGTCAGGCGATCCACCACCTTTTGCTGTTCCGGCGAACGGGTCAGGCCCGGCCCCCACATATCATTCAACAGCGCCCGATCTTCATCGCTCTGCTCTTTCGGCTGGGCGGTGTAATAAACTGGGATATTGTGCTGTTTGCAGTAGTCGCGCAGCGCAGCAATATTCGCGATCACCTGCTCCATCATCGGGCAGTTCTCGCCCCAGAAGCTGACAAAATAGTCCTGCATATCATGGATTAACAACGCGGCACGTTGCAGTTCAAAGGCCCAGTCAACTTTATTCTGCGGAATATCGTGAGACTCCGGCAGTGCGTAAGCCTGTAATTTTGGAATAGCCATCGTGTTCTCTCCTTCAGGCTGATGCGCGTGACGCCAGCCACTGACTTAATTGTTTTTTATCGACTTTCCCGACCGCCGTCAGCGGAAGTGAATCTACACACTCCACGCGATCCGGTAATTTAAATTCGGCAATACCCTGTTCACGCAGGAAACGACGCACCTGCACCGCGCGCAGCGCTCTTTTACCACCAGATAAGCACAGCTTTTTTCGCCCATCAGCTCATCTTCCATGCTCACCAGTGCGGCATAGATCACCGCCGGATGGCGCAGCAGCAGGTTTTCGATCTCTTCGGCAGCGATCTTCTCGCCGCCACGGTTGATCTGATCTTTCTCGCGCCCCTGCACGGTGATGTAACCCTCTGGATCAATAGAGATCAGATCGCCGGAACAGTAAAAACCGTTGGCATCAAAGGCGCTGGCATTGTGCTGCGGACTTTTGTAATAACCGCGGAAGGTGTACGGCCCGCGCGTCATCAGGCGTCCGACTTCCCCTTGCGGCAGTGGATTTCCTTCGGCATCGGCAACCCACACTTCATCGTCCGGACACATTGGGTAACCCTGGGTATGGATAATTTTCTCCGCGCTATCATCAAGACGGGTGTAGTTCACCAGCCCTTCCGCCATGCCAAACACCTGCTGCAACTGGCAGCCAATCTCAGCGGGAATACGCGCCGCAAGGGTGGCAGAAAGACGTGCGCCGCCGACCTGTAACAGTTTCAGCGAGGCAAGCTGCGCCCGGCTTTCGCCTTCAGCCAGCGCCTGCAACCACAGGCTGACTGCCGGCGGCACCAGCGCGGTGACGTTCACCTGATGTTTTTCAATCAATGGGAAGCAAAGCGTAGCGCTGGGATCGGCCGCCAGAACAACCGTTCCTCCGGCAAGAAAGACGCCCAGCGATCCTGGCGAACTCATGGCGTAGTTATGAGCCGCCGGGATCGCGCACAGGTAGCGCGTCTGTTGTGTGAACTGACAAATCTCGACGCTACGACGCACGCTGTAGTAGTAGTCGTTATGAGTGCGCGGGATCAGCTTCGGTGTACCGGTGGTGCCGCCGGAAAGCTGGAAATAGGCCACTTCATCAGCAGGTGATGGCGTGGCAGTAAAACCGTCTGCCGGATGGTTAATCGCATCCTGCAAGTTATGCTCACCGCTGTCGTTGTGCAGTTGCACCACGCGAATGGAGGAATGTTCTGTGACGAAAGTATTGAGGAAATCATCCCCGCTAAACAGCGCATGTTGGCGATCGGCAATCAGCAATGCGGGTTCAATCTGGCTGGCATAGGCGTTCAGTTCACTACGCTGATGGCTGAACAACGCCAGCACCGGCGCAACGCCCAGTTTCAGCAGCGCGAAAAAGGTAATATACAATTCAGCGACGTTACCCAGTTGTACCAGCGCGGTTTCACCAGGTTTAATGCCCTGACGGCGTAAAGTACACGCGAGGTTATCCGCCGCCTGATTCAGCTCCCGGTAACTCAACTGTAGCTCGCCGTCGATAACCGCGATGCTGTCACTCGCAGCGTGGCGAGTCAGAATGTCGGTCAGCGGCAAATCCTGCCAGTAGCCTTTTTCCCGATAGCGACGGGCAAACTCTTCCGGCCAGCGGGTGAATGGAATGCTCATCCTCGCTCCTTAATGCAATCCAAAAACATTCAACATGGTAGAAAGTTTGACGCCTGTTTCGCGCCACTCACCCAACGGTGACGACGCAAGCACAATCCCCGCTCCGGCAAACAGACGCACCTGATTTTCCCGCAGCTTCGCGCAGCGGATGGTCACCACCCATTCGCCGTTACCTTCGCTGTCACACCAACCCACAATGCCGCCAAACAGTTCGCGGTCGAACGGCTCCAGTTCAGCAATAACCTGAGTCGCGGCCTGATGCGGGAAACCGCTCAGCGCGGGGGTCGGATGCAGCAGACAGGCCAGAGTCAGTGCGTTTTCTTGCGAATTCGCTTTACCTTCAAAGGGAGTTGCGAGATGCCACAGCGTCGGCGTGGTAATCAATTGTGGAGAGGAGGGAACGTGTAACTCACTACTGCGTTCGCGCAGTACCTCTTTCATCGCCTGAGTCACCAGTTCATGTTCATGGCGATCTTTTTCTGACGCCAGCAGACGATTACCCGCTTCGCGATCGAGCACTTCATCCGGCTGACGACGCGCGGAACCGGCTAACGGAATGGAGCTAAAACGCTCGCCGTCTTTACGTAGCAGCAGTTCCGGGCTGGCCCCCAGCAGGACGCCACCATCAGCCAGCGGGACATGGAAGTTGTAACTAACCGGGTTTTGCGCAATCAACCGTTCCAGCAATACGCCACTATCAATGGCGGCGTCAGTGGTGATATCAATCAACCGTGACAACACCACTTTGTCAACCTGCGGCGTGGCGGTAAGTGCGGCAGCGCGGGCAACCATCTGTTCAAACGTGGTTTGTTCCGGAATTGCCTGGCGTTCCACCACATTCAGCGACTGGCTGCGGGTGAAACGGCGGGCGGAAGCTTGTTTTTCCTGACGGGAGAACGACTGCCAGGATTCAGGAATATACAGCGACGAAGGCTGACGTGGATCGAAGGGAATCGCCCCGACCATCACCGGATTTTTGATGCCCTGCACTTTGGCATCGGCAAACAGCGCGGCGAGTTTTTGCTGGAAGGGACTGTCGGGCGAATCCCCGTTCACAGCCGGTTCATCGAAGCGGGCGAAACATCCTGACGTCGTAAAACTGCGGTACGGCGACATAAAGAAAAAGCGATTGGGCGCAAGTGTTGCCATGGTCTGCTGTACTTCCTCAGCCAGTGACGTATCCATATCATCCTCCACAAAATGATAAAGGCTTTAATAATGATTATCATTTATATTTTCGGTCGCTAACCTAAAAGCAAACGCGCACTATGTCAACTCTTGAGGTAACGCAATCTGCAACTCGGGGTTGCATCTGGTTGTGGTTACAATGAAAATGAGAAGCATTATTGATGGATTCGCATAAGCGCAATGTGATGTCCTGCGCCGTTCTTCCCCCTCTCCCTTCCAGGGAGAGGGCTGGGGTGAGGGTCAATATTCGCACCAGTGCTGGCTGCTCCCATCACCCTAACCCTCTCCCCAAAGGGGCGAGGGTACGGATAGTGCGCTTTGTCGAATTTGTCATTACGCCCTTAACCTTATTAATAACAGGAAGCTGATTTGTGAGACTCGCCCCGCTCTACCGCAACGCCCTTCTATTAACAGGACTTTTGCTTTCCGGAATAGCCGCAGTTCAGGCCGCCGACTGGCCGCGTCAGATTACTGACAGCCGGGGCACTCATACCCTGGAAAGCCAGCCGCAGCGTATTGTTTCCACCAGCGTCACCCTGACCGGCTCACTGCTGGCGATTGATGCTCCGGTGATTGCCAGCGGCGCGACCACGCCAAATAACCGCGTCGCGGATGACCAGGGCTTTTTACGCCAGTGGAGCAAGGTGGCGAAAGAACGCAAACTACAACGGCTCTATATCGGCGAACCGAGCGCCGAAGCCGTTGCCGCGCAAATGCCGGATCTGATTTTAATTAGCGCAACCGGCGGGGATTCGGCGCTGGCGCTGTATGATCAGCTTTCCACCATCGCCCCGACATTAATCATCAATTACGACGACAAAAGCTGGCAGTCGCTGTTAACGCAGCTTGGCGAAATTACCGGGCATGAGAAACAAGCGGCAGAGCGGATTGCACAGTTTGATAAGCAACTGGCAGCGGCGAAAGAGCAAATCAAATTACCGCCGCAGCCGGTCACTGCTATTGTCTATACCGCCGCTGCACACAGTGCCAATCTCTGGACGCCGGAATCAGCACAAGGGCAGATGCTGGAACAACTCGGCTTTACGCTGGCGAAATTGCCCACAGGGTTAAACGCCAGCCAAAGCCAGGGCAAACGCCATGACATCATTCAGCTTAGTGGAGAAAATCTGGCTGCAGGGTTAAATGGCGAGTCACTATTCCTGTTCGCCGGTGATCAGAAAGACGCCGATGCGATTTATGCCAATCCACTGCTCGCGCACCTGCCCGCAGTACAAAACAAGCAGGTTTATGCGCTGGGAACCGAGACGTTCCGCCTGGATTACTACAGCGCCATGCAAGTGCTGGAACGACTTAAGGCGCTGTTTTAAGCATTAACTGTCGGACGCTGTCACCTGCGGCGGCGTCTGGCGAAAACGTCGCAACTCCACCAGCACCAGCAATAACAACACGCCGATAATCAACAAACCAAAACCGCTCGCGCTTGCGGAAGCAACCGGTGTCATCATCGCTCCCAGACCGCCTAACAGCGCCGCGCCTATGGCATCGCCCGTCACGTTTTGTGCCGTCCACAAACCGTTGATTCGCCCTAACATTGCTTCCGGCGTTTGCGTTTGCAGCATTGTATATTGCAGCAACGAACTGACCGCACTCAGCCAGCCGAACAGCGCCAGACAAACCACGCCTAAAATCCACATCGGCATCAGGCCAAATAAACCAATGGCGAGGAACGATCCCAACGTGGAGAGCAACATCAACAATCCTGGTCGCGCGCTATGCGCCAGTTTCCCACTGGTTAATGCGCCAATAGCCGCACCGAGCGGGATCGCCGCATAGAGAAAACCAATCTCTGCCGCCGACATCTGCCAGTTGTCAGCCAGCGCCGGATACAGTACCCGCACCGCGCTCGCCATCGTCAATAAACCACCCAGCAACGCAATCCCGCCCACCAGCGGGCTGGCGAGCAGAAAACGAAATCCTGCCAGTAATGATTTCAACGGATGCTCGCGCGGCTGCGGTGGCGGTGGCAACGCCGGAAGGCTTAACAACGGTAGCAAGGTAATAAACGTGCCCGCCGCCGCCAGCCCGTAGTTCCAGGCTACGCCACCGGTCGCCAGCAATAAACCGCCAATCATGGGCGAAATCACCGACCCCAGACGCACGGTCAACATGGTGATCGCCCCGGCCTGCATTAAGTTTTCACGCCCTACCAGTGCTGGTGTCGCCGCCAATAGCGCCGTAACGCCAAGCGATGCGAAAAAACCATCCCATAAACCAAGTAAATAGATTGCCAGCAATGACGGCTCCGGCAGCAGTGCATTAAGGCACAGTCCAATGAAGCCAATGCCACAGGTGCCGCGCGCCAGCAAAATCACTTTTTTGCGCTCATAGCGATCCGCCAGCACACCGCCAACCATCAGGCCAACAAACATCGCGCCGCCGGTCAGCGTCACCGAAAGCCCCACCAGCCAGGTAGAATGCGTCATCATCTGGATCTGCACCGGCACCGCGACGCCGAGCAAACCCAGAGACACAATTGAGATAAAACGAGCGAGGAATACTGCGCGAAACGCCGGGTGCGTTTTCAACAGGCTGAGGTTAAGCAGCCAGGATTGTTTATTCATTACAATGCCTTGCCATCAAATATTTTAAATACCTATTCTTAGGCTGCACATGCTAACATATCCAAATAAGATCGATAACGATAATTAATTTCATTATCATGGAAGTTCGTATGTCTGGTTCTGTTGCCGTGACACGCGCCATTGCCGTGCCCGGATTGCTGTTATTACTGATTATCGCGACGGCATTAAGCCTGCTCATTGGGGCAAAATCACTCCCCGCTTCCGTAGTGCTGGAGGCCTTCTCCGGCACCTGCCAGAGCGCCGACTGCACCATCGTGCTCGACGCGCGACTGCCGCGCACCCTTGCCGGTTTACTGGCAGGCGGCGCGCTTGGCCTTGCCGGGGCGTTGATGCAAACCCTCACCCGAAATCCACTTGCCGACCCCGGCTTGCTTGGCGTGAACGCCGGAGCCAGCTTTGCCATTGTGCTGGGTGCGGCGCTGTTTGGTTACTCATCCGCGCAGGAACAACTGGCGATGGCCTTCGCCGGGGCGCTGGTGGCCTCATTGATTGTTGCCTTTACCGGCAGTCAGGGCGGCGGGCAGTTAAGTCCGGTGCGTTTAACCCTGGCGGGCGTGGCGCTGGCGGCAGTGCTGGAAGGGCTGACCAGCGGCATCGCCCTGCTTAATCCTGACGTCTACGATCAACTGCGTTTCTGGCAAGCCGGTTCGCTGGATATTCGCAATCTACATACCTTAAAAGTGGTGCTGATCCCGGTGCTGATCGCCGGAGCAACCGCGCTATTACTGAGCCGCGCGCTGAACAGTTTAAGCCTCGGCAGCGACACCGCGACGGCGCTGGGCAGTCGCGTGGCGCGCACACAGTTAATTGGTCTGCTGGCGATTACCGTGCTTTGTGGTAGTGCGACAGCGGTAGTTGGCCCGATTGCCTTTATTGGCCTGATGATGCCGCATATGGCGCGTTGGCTGGTGGGTGCCGATCATCGCTGGTCGCTGCCCGTAACGCTGCTTGCTAC
The DNA here is from genome assembly GCF_001743015.1 of Shigella sp. FC1567. Classification (NCBI taxonomy): domain Bacteria; kingdom Pseudomonadati; phylum Pseudomonadota; class Gammaproteobacteria; order Enterobacterales; family Enterobacteriaceae; genus Shigella; species Shigella sp. FC1567. The sequence continues at coordinate 22,593 of NZ_MIIV01000077.1, read as the reverse complement.
CCCTGCCCTGCTGCTGTTTGCCGATATCATCGGGCGGGTGATTGTGCCCGGTGAACTGCGCGTTTCTGTGGTCAGTGCCTTTATTGGTGCACCGGTGCTGATCTTCCTCGTGCGACGTAAAACGCGAGGTGGTGCATGATTTACGTCTCTCGCCGATTACTCATCACCTGTTTGCTGCTTATTTCCGCCTGTGTGGTTGCAGGTATCTGGGGATTACGCAGCGGTGCCGTCACGCTGGAAACCTCGCAGGTATTCGCCGCGCTGATGGGCGATGCGCCGCGCAGTATGACGATGGTGGTCACCGAATGGCGTTTACCACGCGTGCTGATGGCGCTGTTGATTGGCGCGGCACTGGGCGTCAGCGGTGCGATTTTTCAGTCGCTGATGCGTAACCCGCTCGGCAGCCCTGACGTAATGGGCTTTAACACCGGGGCGTGGAGCGGCGTGCTGGTGGCGATGGTGCTGTTTGGTCAGGACCTGACGGCTATCGCGCTGGCAGCAATGGTGGGCGGCATTGTCACTTCTCTGTTGGTCTGGCTGCTCGCCTGGCGTAACGGTATCGACACCTTTCGGTTGATTATTATCGGCATCGGCGTTCGCGCCATGCTGGTGGCCTTTAATACTTGGCTGTTGCTGAAAGCGTCTTTAGAAACGGCGCTAACAGCGGGTTTGTGGAATGCCGGATCGCTCAATGGCCTGACGTGGGCAAAAACTTCGCCTTCCGCACCCATCATTATATTGATGCTCATTGCCGCCGCCTTGCTGGTGCGGCGAATGCGCTTGCTGGAGATGGGCGATGATACCGCCTGCGCGCTGGGCGTCAGCGTCGAGCGTTCGCGTCTGTTAATGATGCTGGTTGCAGTGGTGCTTACCGCTGCGGCAACGGCGCTTGCCGGGCCGATTTCCTTTATTGCTTTAGTCGCGCCGCACATTGCCCGACGCATTAGCGGCACCGCTCGCTGGGGGCTGACCCAGGCGGCGCTGTGCGGAGCGCTGTTACTGCTGGCGGCCGATCTCTGCGCCCAACAACTGTTTATGCCGTATCAACTTCCGGTTGGCGTCGTTACCGTCAGCCTCGGCGGTATTTACCTTATCGTCTTGTTAATTCAGGAGTCTCGCAAAAAATGACCGAATCAGTAGCCCGTTTGCGCGGCGAACAGTTAACCCTGGGATATGGCAAATATACCGTTGCGGAAAATCTGACTGTAGAAATTCCTGATGGTCACTTCACGGCAATTATCGGACCAAATGGCTGTGGTAAATCCACGTTACTGCGTACCTTAAGCCGCCTGATGACGCCTGCTCACGGGCATGTCTGGCTGGATGGCGAGCACATTAAACATTACGCCAGTAAAGAAGTTGCACGCCGGATTGGTCTGTTGGCGCAAAATGCTACCACGCCGGGCGATATCACCGTGCAGGAGCTGGTGGCGCGTGGACGTTATCCGCATCAACCGCTGTTTACCCACTGGCGCAAAGAGGATGAAGAAGCGGTAACGAAAGCGATGCAGGCCACGGGAATAACTCATCTGGCAGATCAAAGCGTGGATACCCTTTCTGGCGGACAACGCCAGCGAGCGTGGATCGCGATGGTGCTGGCCCAGGAAACGGCAATTATGCTGCTCGACGAACCCACGACCTGGCTGGATATCAGTCATCAGATTGATCTACTGGAACTGTTAAGCGAACTGAACCGCGAGAAAGGCTATACCCTGGCGGCGGTGCTGCACGATCTTAATCAGGCCTGTCGTTACGCCAGCCATTTGATTGCATTGCGGGAAGGGAAAATTGTTGCTCAGGGAGCGCCGAAGGAGATTGTCACTGCTGAACTGATTGAGCGCATTTATGGTCTGCGATGCATGATCATTGACGATCCGGTAGCCGGAACGCCGCTTGTGGTGCCGCTCGAACGAACGGCACCTTCAACCGCAAATAGTTAAACTAAGTGGTCTGCCATCATGGCATCCTGTTTTCTGGATGCCATCGCATAGCGCAATAACACGCTACCACAAGCCACCATCCCGCCGATCAGCGCGGAAAGGATCACAATAATCGCCTTACCCGGACCGTCTTTTTTCACTGGCAATGACGGGCTTAACTGATATTTAAACGGCGTAAAATTCACATCGTTGACATTTGCTTTTGTTAATTGCTCGACAAGATACTGCCGATTACGTAATTCACCGTTCAGTTCCGCAACGTCAGTAACCGCTTTTTCAATTTCCAGTTTGCGTTCAATACCGTCTGCGCCGAGAGAAATAGAGAAATCGGGGTCATCTTTAACGGCCTGACCATTACTGTATACGGGCTTTTTAATTCCTGCCGCGTTGGCAATGTCGAGTGAATAATTGAGGCGCTGAATGTTTGCATCAAGTTGATTTTTCGTTTTAATGCGATCCTGAGCCAGTTTTTCTTTTTCAAACTGGGTTTTGATCTCCAGTTTATTACGGACGTTTTCTATCGACTCTTTCACCACCAACGCAGAGATATAATCGATATACCCGCTCAAAACGGTCTGCGCCTCTTTACTGGTTGGCGCGGTAAAACTTAGCGTCCAGGAGGTATACAGTGACGGTTCATCTTTTTTCTTACTGGCATTGTCATCAACCGCTTTCATTTTTTCGCTCAATGCAACAATAGCGCGATGCAAATCCAGTTCATCGATTTTCGCCTCTTTTAATTGGTCCATCACATAAGGTGATGAACGCAGGTACTCTTCCAGCAAGCTAACAGACTGAAACTTCTTGATAAACAGGTTAAATGCACCGCCACGGTCGATATTAACATCGAGATCAAGAACGCGGAGTTTGGTAAAGGTTTTCTCCAGGTCCTGCCACTGAATGGCTTCGGCGGGAGTAATAACGGCTGAGCTGGTCCATTTTTGCGGCAGGATGAAAGAGATCAGTAAACCTGCGCAGGCAAATGCAAAAACGACCGCCATGACCGTTTTTTTGGCCCGCCATAAAACTTCGATTAGATTAAGTAAATCAATTTCATTACTACTGGGCGACGCCAGAGGATACTCGGAAAAATGAGCGTCACTTCCCTGTTTAATATTCAGTGATGACATGGGTATAACCTGAAAATGAGTCCAATAGGGGGAAATCTCCACGGCGCTCACTTTACCAGTTGGTGAGAATTATCCGAAGCTGAAGTTTGTAAATTCCTTCCACTGAATGCAACATTCACTCTATTTAAGAGAAATATTCATCAAACCTATAAATCAAACAAATAAAAAACCCATAATTATTTTCTGTAATTATGGGTTTATAGATAATATTAATTTACCTGTTTAGCGTTGCGCGAATAATCGGCCCAATTTTTACAAACGCCCCTGGAGAGATAATATCCACATGCGCACAATCCTGACGATAGATATCCAGCTCGGCAATCCAGGGCGACCAAGCGCGTTCGGGGCTCATACCTTCCTGAAGCGTGCGTTCAGCAACAAACAGCGTCGCTTTACCATCAAACGGTACGCTATGAGCAGTCGTCAGCAGACGCACAGCATCAGCGTAGTTGCCTTCAATGGTGGTAAACAACTCCGTTGAAGTACTTCCCTGCTGTGCCGCCAGGAAGGCCTCGCGTTCGCGGTTAATCTCCGCCAGCACTTCCGGGTCCAGACCATTAGCCTCTTTTTCCTGCCAGTTTTGCGTTTCTGGCGGCCAGGTATCCAGCAAACCAAGAAATGCCACCTGTTCGCCACGGGCACGCAGTCGCGCCGCAATGCCCTGCGCCAGCGTACCGCCAAGGGAATACCCCAGCAGGTAATAAGGGCCGTGCGGTTGTTGTTCAAGTAACGTTGCCAGATGCGCTTCACAGACTTCATCCAGATTTGCCGCGGTATGCATGGGGCCATTGGGGCGCGGCGACTGAATGCCGATAATCGACCATTGTGGATCGATATAACGCGAGAGCACGCTAAACTGCCAGGCAAAACCGGATGCCGGATGGAAACAAAACAGCGTCGGGCCATTACCTTCACGCAACGGCAGAATGGTTTCGAATCCCATACGCCGGGTGCTGTCTTCTTCAGCATCAATAATCGTTGCCAGTTTAGCGACGGTTGACGCGACCATCACTTGCCCCGGCGTCACCTGGCGGGCAACCTGCCGACTTAACTGCGCTGCCAGTTTCATTGCCAGTAGCGAATGACCACCAAGCGCAAAGAAATCAGCATCGGCATCCTGCACGTCACAACCCAGCAACGACGCGAATGCCGCGGCAATAATCGTTTCACTGCCCGCTTTTGGCGCACGCCCCGGCGCTTGTGCCTTCAGTTCAGGCAACGGTAAGGCTTTGCGATCCAGCTTGCCGTTGGCGCTAAGAGGTAACAGTGGAAGTTGCAGCAGAACCACGGGCACCATATGTGGTGGCAATGTTTCGCGAAGCTGCGCCTGTAATGCGCTGGTATCCAACGGCAGACCTGATTGCGACACCAGATAGCCCACCAACTGACGCGCATCACCACCGGTGGCTGCCGCCTGGTTAATCACACAGGCGTGGGTAACGGCTTGTTCGACATCCGGCAGCGCCTGCATCACGCGATCGATTTCGCCCAGTTCAATACGCTGCCCGCGAATTTTTAGCTGATCGTCACTGCGCCCGAGGTACTCCACCGCGCCGTTATCCAGCCAGCGGGCAACGTCTCCGGTACGGTACATCCGTTCACCAGGGACAAAAGGATCGGCAATAAAGCGGCTGGCGGTCAGATCGGGTCGTCCAAGATACCCCTGCGCCAGTTGAATGCCGGTGAGATAGAGATCACCCGCCACACCCGGCGGCACCGGATGCATCATCGCATCAAGAATACGCAGACCCGTATTCCATACCGGATAACCAATCGGCACACTGCTGCCGCGCACCTGTGCCAGTTCCTCGCCAAAAGCCGGATACCAGCTGACATCTACCGCCGCTTCCGTCGGGCCATATAGATTATGCAACGGCACGCTGGTTAACTGTTGCCATTCGCGGCATAAATCAGCCGGTAAGGCCTCACCACTACAGAAAACCTGTTTCAACGTCGCGCAACTCTGGCGAGCGGTTTGCGGCGTCAGCGATGCAACAAATGCTGCCAGCATCGACGGCACAAAGTGCGTGGTCGTTACGCCATATTCGGCAAAGAATTGCTGCATAGCGAGCGGGTCGCGGTGCGCTTCCGGTTCAGCCATCACCAGTTTAGCCCCGGCAATAAACGGCCAGAAAAACTCCCACACCGAGACATCAAAACTGCACGGCGTTTTTTGGGCAACGACATCTTCGCCTGTAAGCAGATAATGATTTTGCATCCACAACAGGCGGTTAACGATAGCCGTCTGCCCGACCATTACCCCTTTCGGCCTGCCGGTGGAGCCAGAGGTAAAGATGATATAAGCCGTGTGATGCGGTTGTGAAAGTTGCAGCGGCGCACTGCCCTGCGGTTTAAGCGGGGCGTTATAGCAAAGGTTGGTTAAATCTGGAACATCGGCAAAGCGCGGCAGTTGATCGTCGGTGGTGATTAACAGCGACGGACGCGCATCTTCCAGCATCATTTTCAGGCGATCGTCCGGATAGCCGGTATCCAGCGGTAGCCAGGCCGCGCCAGCTTCAACTATCGCATGTAGCGCCAGGGTCAAAAAGACCGAGCGCGGTAGCGCCACCGCCACGCTGTCGCCCGGTTTAACGCCACGCTCACGCAGCAGATTCGCCAGCGCCACCACCTGCTCGCGCATTTCCCGATAGCTGAACTGGTAACGCGCATCTGCCAGCGCCGGAGCATCCGGTGTTTTTGCCGCTTGTTCTGCCACCAGCGCGCTCAGCGTGGTTTCTGGAATCTCAACCTGAGTGGCGTTGATCTGCGCCAGCTGCGCATACTCACCTGGCAGCATAATATCGACATCGCCGCACAACAGCGCCGGATCCGCGGCGAACTGGGCAATCAGCATTTTCAGGCGTTCAGCATGCTGGATTAACGTTGGCTCATCGTAACGCTGTTTATTGGCGAGGATCTCAATACTCAAATCACCGTGTTCATCCGGGAACAGGGCCAGTTCAAGGTCATTAACCGGACCGGTTGCCAAGGTATGGGTTTGCGCCTGAACACCAGGAATATCCAGTTGGTAATCAAATACCTTGATATTGAGTACCGGACCAAACAGCGGTTCATCACCTGCCGCTCGCCCGCTGTCACGGACAATTTGTTCGGCATCGTAACGTTGATGACGACGCATTTTTTTCAGTTGTGCTGCCAGTCGGGTTGCCAGTTCCGGCAGCGTTTCTTGCGCCGCAATGTGAATACCCAACGGCAAAACGTTGAGCACGGGTCCGGTAGCCGTCAGCGCCGCCGAGCCCAGTCGACGCATAAAGATAAATCCAGCGGCGTAGTCCATGCGATTGCACAATCGCCCCAGCCACAAAGCCGTCAGCGCAAGGGCTAAATCGGTACGCTGCACACCTGAAAGTTGCGTAGCCAACTGGCGGAATTCCCCGTCGGTAAATTCCATTTTCAGACGTAAAATATCTGCCGAAGCGCTGCGCCCCGGTAAAGGTGCCGGAGAAAGTGACGCGGGCGGCGGCAGTTGACGACGCTGTTCTGCCCAGAATGCCGCATCACGCTGCCAGGCTTCGCTTTCGCGGTATTGCTGGTACTCTTCCACTACATCAGCGAAAGGCGTAAACGGCGAAGCAGGCGTTGGTTCACCACGCAGCCATGTGCAGTAAATATTGGCGATCTGGCGGGTAATGGCCGGGAAACTGAAGCCATCGACCAGCAAATGGTGATAACGCTGATACCAGTACCAGCGGTTATCCGCCACCTGTATCAGCTGATGAAAGACCAGTGGTTTACCGCTATCGACGCGCAGATCTTGTTGCAAATCCGCCTGCATTAATGCCTGCGCAGTACCGTGCGGATCAATGTTGGTTCGCAGGTCGATAATTTCTGGCAGTTCGAACGTCAGCGCATCATCGACCCACTGCCAGACTTCGCCGTTATCTTCCGTAAAACGCATCCGCAGCGTATCTGCTTGCGCTAGTCCGTCAACCACCGCGCGGGCCAGTAATGGCGCATCAACCTCTCCGGTTAACTCAACGTAATGCGCTACGCTCCAGGCGGAGGGTAAATCCGACAGTTTTTCTGCCATCCAGATGCCGGGCTGTGCGGCGACCAAAGGTAAATGCTGGCTCATTGCGCCTCCTGCAACTGGGTGAAATTCGCCGGTGTCAGAGTACGCCAGTGGGCTTCAAGCCACTGCTGGCAGGACTCTTGTGACTGCGGCTGACACACAATGTCCCAGCCTGCCGGTAAGGCGCATTGTTGCGGCCACAGACTGAATTGCCCCTGCGCATTGCGCAAAATGTAAAACGCTCCCTGTGGATCATCGAAGGGATTACTGAATGCCATATTCAACTCCTGTCATGGAAAAGTGGTTGCCAGAGGTCGATTAGCCCCTGCATCAAGCCACCGCGCCAACAAAGCGCATCATGTCCGCCGTCAACCTGGCGCCAGAAAATGGATTCTTTTATGGGGTGTAATTGCGCATACAGCGCCTGATTGGCCCGCATAATCATCGGCTCGCGAATACCCGCTTCCAGCACAATGCGCAGACCTTCGGCGCTAACTTCACCAGCTTTAAGCTTTTCAAGTAACACGCCCTCTTGCTGCCCGCCCCGATGCGGCCACCAGTACGATCCTGACTGGCTTAATACACAACCAAAACGTTCAGGCCAGTGCAGTCCGGCATACAGCGCGGAAAGTCCACCAAAACTCTGCCCGGCAACCACGGTGCGATCGGCGCGATCGCTAAAAGGGGCAATAGCTTTCACCAAGGGTAATAACTCTTGCTGTACTGCGAGCCAGAAATCCGCATTACACGGCAGTTCGTGAGCGCGGTGCGTGGTGTCGATAGCGTCGATCAACACATACACGGCGGGAGGAAGTTGCTGACGATGGGTCAGCGAAGTCAGCACTGGCCAGACGGGCATACTTTGCGCCCAAAATTCGCCATCGAGCAAAACTGCCAGCGGGCGTTCTTCTGCTGTTGCATCGCCGGTGGTAAAAATCCATACACGACGTGAATTTTTCAACCGTTCACTTTTCCAGATAATTTCTTTGGCTGGTATTTCTGGCGCTTGCGGACAATCCCATCCCGGTTGCAGAGGCGCTTGCGGCATTTCGAGTGCAGAAACAGCGTGCCCTCGCCCGCCTTTCCAGCTTTGTGGATTCAGCGGATCGGCTATTGCCTGGGGTAATAGTTTTCGCCAGCCTTCACGTAATTCGAGGCGATCGGGGGATGGTGCAGAAAAAATGTCATCGCGTTCGGTGGGAATAAAGCAGTAGCTGCCGCGCCAGTTGGCATTGAGTTGTGTCGTCCACTGCCAGACATCAGTACCTGCAATGCGCTGCATCGACTGGGGCTGGCTGTTCTGATGATGATCGGTCACACCAGTGATGTAGACCCATACGCGCTTTATCGGCGAGTATTCTTCAGAACCTTGGGGATCACGCCACCAGAAAGTGACCTCAAACATTTCGTCATTCAGACGCTGCCATTCCGGGCCATGTTTCGACTGCCACCAGCTCTCACTTCCTACTTTTAACGCCGTCACACCATAACCCCATGTTTACTGTGCAATTTTTCATTGATTGCAGAAATATATTGATAATATTATTGATAACTATTTGCATTTGCAATAGCGTAATGGCGCGCCGTGGGAAGCGCGGACATTAATTAACCAACTGCACTGCGTGTCTTTCAGGATCAAAGGTTTTCGCGGTAGCGGGATGCGTCGTGTTGAGGACGACCATGCCCGACAGTTGCAATTCGTGGCAAAAATGCAGGAATAAAACAATGAACAAGAAGATTCATTCCCTGGCCTTGTTGGTCAATCTGGGGATTTATGGGGTAGCGCAGGCACAAGAGCCGACCGATACTCCTGTTTCACATGACGATACCATTGTCGTTACCGCCGCCGAGCAGAACTTGCAGGCACCTGGCGTTTCGACCATCACCGCAGATGAAATCCGCAAAAACCCGGTTGCCCGCGATGTGTCGGAGATCATCCGTACCATGCCAGGCGTTAACCTGACCGGTAACTCCACCAGTGGTCAGCGTGGGAATAACCGACAGATTGATATTCGCGGTATGGGTCCGGAAAACACGCTGATTTTAATTGACGGCAAACCGGTCAGCAGCCGTAACTCGGTGCGTCAGGGCTGGCGTGGCGAGCGCGATACCCGTGGTGATACTTCCTGGGTGCCGCCTGAAATGATTGAACGTATTGAAGTTCTGCGTGGTCCGGCTGCAGCGCGTTATGGCAACGGCGCGGCGGGTGGCGTAGTTAACATCATTACCAAAAAAGGCAGCGGTGAGTGGCACGGTTCCTGGGACGCTTATTTCAATGCGCCAGAACATAAAGAGGAAGGTGCCACTAAACGCACCAACTTCAGTCTGACCGGCCCGCTGGGCGACGAATTCAGCTTCCGCTTGTATGGCAACCTCGACAAAACCCAGGCTGACGCGTGGGATATCAACCAGGGCCATCAGTCCGCGCGTGCCGGAACGTATGCCACGACGTTACCAGCCGGGCGCGAAGGGGTGATCAACAAAGATATTAATGGCGTGGTGCGCTGGGACTTCGCGCCTCTGCAATCACTCGAACTGGAAGCGGGTTACAGCCGCCAGGGTAACCTGTATGCGGGCGATACCCAGAACACCAACTCTGACGCTTACACTCGCTCGAAATATGGCGATGAAACCAACCGCCTGTATCGCCAGAACTACTCGCTGACCTGGAACGGTGGCTGGGATAACGGAGTGACCACCAGCAACTGGGTGCAGTATGAACACACCCGTAACTCGCGTATTCCGGAAGGTCTGGCGGGCGGTACCGAAGGGAAATTTAACGAAAAAGCGACACAGGATTTCGTCGATATCGATCTTGATGACGTGATGCTGCACAGCGAAGTTAACCTGCCGATTGATTTCCTCGTTAACCAAACGCTGACGCTGGGTACGGAGTGGAATCAGCAACGGATGAAGGACTTGAGTTCCAATACCCAGGCGCTGACCGGGGCGAACACCGGCGGCGCTATTGATGGTGTGAGTGCCACCGACCGTAGCCCGTATTCAAAAGCAGAAATTTTCTCGCTATTTGCCGAAAACAACATGGAGCTGACTGACAGCACCATCGTAACGCCGGGGCTGCGTTTCGATCATCACAGTATTGTCGGCAATAACTGGAGCCCGGCGCTGAACATATCGCAAGGTTTAGGCGATGACTTCACGCTGAAAATGGGCATTGCCCGCGCCTATAAAGCGCCGAGCCTGTACCAGACTAACCCGAACTACATTCTCTACAGTAAAGGTCAGGGCTGCTATGCCAGCGCGGGCGGCTGCTATCTGCAAGGTAACGATGACCTGAAAGCAGAAACCAGCATCAACAAAGAGATTGGTCTGGAGTTCAAACGCGACGGCTGGCTGGCGGGCGTCACCTGGTTCCGTAACGATTATCGCAATAAGATTGAAGCGGGCTATGTGGCTGTAGGGCAAAACGCAGTCGGCACCGATCTCTATCAGTGGGATAACGTGCCGAAAGCAGTGGTTGAAGGTCTGGAAGGATCGTTAAACGTACCAGTTAGCGAAACGGTGATGTGGACCAATAACATCACTTATATGCTGAAGAGTGAAAACAAAACCACGGGCGACCGTTTGTCGATCATCCCGGAGTACACGTTGAACTCAACGCTGAGCTGGCAGGCGCGGGAAGATTTGTCGATGCAAACGACCTTCACCTGGTACGGTAAGCAGCAGCCGAAAAAATACAACTACAAAGGTCAGCCAGCGGTTGGCCCGGAAACCAAAGAAATCAGTCCTTACAGCATTGTGGGTCTGAGCGCGACCAGGGATGTGACGAAGAATGTCAGTCTGACCGGCGGCGTGGACAACCTGTTCGACAAACGTTTGTGGCGTGCGGGTAATGCCCAGACCACGGGCGATCTGGCAGGGGCCAACTATATCGCGGGTGCCGGGGCGTATACCTATAACGAGCCGGGACGTACGTGGTACATGAGCGTAAACACTCACTTCTGATGCTAACGTCAGATTGTTGATAAAGTGCGCGTCGTTCATGCCGGATGCGGCGTGAACGCCTTATCCGGCCTACAAAAATCTTGCCAATTCAATATATTGCAGGACCATGTAGGCCTGATAAGCGTAGCGCATCAGGCAGTTTAGCGTTTGTCACCAGTCTCTAATATGGTCGACATGAAAACTACGCATACCTCCCTCCCCTTTGCCGGACATACGCTGCATTTTGTTGAGTTCGATCCGGCGAATTTTTGTGAGCAGGATTTACTCTGGCTGCCGCATTACGCGCAACTACAACACGCTGGACGGAAGCGCAAAGCCGAACATTTAGCCGGGCGGATCGCTGCAATTTATGCGCTGCGGGAATATGGCTATAAATGTGTGCCCGCAATCGGCGAGCTACGCCAACCGGTGTGGCCTGCGGAGGTATACGGCAGTATTAGCCACTGCGGGGCTACGGCATTGGCCGTGGTTTCCCGTCAACCGATTGGCGTTGATATCGAAGAAATTTTTTCTGCGCAAACAGCGACCGAATTGACAGACAACATTATTACACCAGCAGAACACGAGCGACTCGCAGACTGCGGTTTAGCCTTTTCTCTGGCGCTGACACTGGCATTTTCCGCCAAAGAGAGCGCATTTAAGGCAAGTGAGATCCAAACTGATGCAGGTTTTCTGGACTATCAGATAATTAGCTGGAATAAACAGCAGGTCATCATTCATCGTGAGAATGAGATGTTTGCTGTGCACTGGCAGATAAAAGAAAAAATAGTCATAACTCTGTGCCAACACGATTAATTGACAACATCTGGTACGATTCGCCCGCAGCCATCACTGACCGCGGGCGAAAGTGTAAAGCAGGTGCCTTACCATCCTGACCTGACAACCGGATATGCGGGGATTGCTCCCCGCACAACGGCTACTTCTTCGGTTCGTAAGCGAGAACAGCCTTAAACTCAATATTACGTTCCTTTACGGTGAACTCACACAGCGAATCCCCGACCAGAAGCGTAAATCCCAGCACCGTTAAACACAGCACTATGACTGCCGCAAGGGCATATTTCGTCAGCATGTTTATATTGCCTCCATGCGAAGAAGGGACTACCATCCAAATTGTTCAGGTTTGGGTAGGTAGCCCCAGGGTTGATAGAAATATCGTCCTGGGGCTTCATCTTTCCAGACCTCAGAGTAAACCTGAAACCGGAAAGCTTCAGGCACCCGCAGTTATCTTACCCTTGCTTAGCAAAATAGCTGTTTATTTATACAGTAAGTCCTGTTTCGGACTTCTCACTCCCCATTTGATCAACTGAAGCTGAACCCGTTTTTTTCTGCATGCCTCAATCGTCAAAATTCTTCGCCACAGTCAGCACTGCCATAACTTGTCACATTGCAAAAGTAGCCAAATTGCTTCTGTCATAATCAGTTCACCATCACCAAAAAAAAGAAACATTCCAGAACTTCCGCATCTCGCCCAGCCGCTCCCACTTCTATACTGAATAGAAAACGCCAACATAAGAGAAACCTATGCCATTACCCGATTTTCATGTTTCTGAACCTTTTACACTCGGTATTGAACTGGAAATGCTGGTGGTTAATCCGCCGGGCTATGACTTAAGCCAGGACTCTTCAATACTGATTGACGCGGTTAAAAATAAGATCACGGCCGGAGAGGTAAAGCACGATATCACCGAAAGTATGCTGGAGCTGGCGACGGATGTTTGCCGTGATATCAACCAGGCTGCCGGGCAATTTTCAGCGATGCAGAAAGTCGTATTGCAGGCAGCCGCAGACCATCATCTGGAAATTTGCGGCGGTGGCACACACCCGTTTCAGAAATGGCAGCGACAGGAGGTATGCGATAACGAGCGCTATCAACGAACGCTGGAAAACTTTGGTTATCTCATTCAACAGGTGACCGTTTTTGGTCAGCATGTTCATGTTGGCTGCGCCAGTGGCGATGACGCCATTTATTTGCTGCACGGCCTGTCACGGTTTGTGCCGCACTTCATCGCCCTTTCCGCCGCGTCGCCATATATGCAAGGAACGGATACGCGTTTTGCCTCCTCACGACCGAATATTTTTTCCGCCTTTCCTGATAATGGCCCGATGCCGTGGGTCAGTAACTGGCAACAATTTGAAGCCCTGTTTCGCTGTCTGAGTTACACCACGATGATCGACAGCATTAAAGATCTGCACTGGGATATTCGCCCCAGTCCTCATTTTGGCACGGTGGAGGTTCGGGTGATGGATACCCCGTTAACCCTTAGCCACGCGGTAAATATGGCGGGATTAATTCAGGCTACCGCCCACTGGTTACTGACAGAACGCCCGTTCAAACATCAGGAGAAAGATTACCTGCTGTATAAATTCAACCGTTTCCAGGCCTGTCGCTATGGGCTGGAAGGCGTCATTACCGATCCGCACACTGGCGATCGTCGACCGCTAACGGAAGACACCTTGCGATTGCTGGAAAAAATCGCCCCTTCCGCACATAAAATTGGTGCATCGAGCGCGATTGAGGCCCTGCATCGCCAGGTCGTCAGCGGTCTGAATGAAGCGCAGCTGATGCGCGATTTCGTCGCCGATGGTGGCTCGCTGATTGGGCTGGTGAAAAAGCATTGTGAGATCTGGGCCGGTGACTAAGTAGGGAATTGCCTTACAGAAGAATATCCCTGACAATGGTGTTTTAACTTACATTTAACAATGTTATGAAACACCCTTTAGAAACCTTGACTACCGCAGCAGGCATTTTGCTGATGGCTTTCCTCTCTTGCCTGCTGCTGCCCGCCCCCGCACTGGGGCTGACGCTGGCACAAAAACTGGTGACCATGTTCCATCTGATGGATCTTAGCCAGCTTTACACTTTATTGTTTTGTCTGTGGTTTTTAGTGCTGGGCGCTATTGAGTATTTTGTTCTGCGCTTTATCTGGCGACGCTGGTTCTCGCTGGCGGATTAAACGTCGATTATCGCCGTACTTCGCGGCATACTTTGCTTATTCTCCTTCGCCTAAAGGAACGTTTATGGATAAGCAATCACTGCACGAAACGGCGAAACGCCTGGCCCTTGAGTTACCCTTTGTCGAGCTTTGCTGGCCTTTTGGCCCGGAGTTCGATGTTTTTAAAATTGGCGGCAAAATTTTTATGCTGTCGTCGGAGCTGCGCGGCGTCCCCTTTATCAATCTGAAGTCCGATCCACAAAAATCCCTGTTAAATCAGCAGATATACCCGAGCATTAAGCCAGGGTATCACATGAATAAAAAGCACTGGATTTCGGTGTATCCCGGCGAGGAAATCTCCGAAGCGTTACTTCGCGATCTGATCAACGATTCGTGGAATCTGGTGGTTGATGGTCTGGCTAAACGCGATCAAAAAAGAGTGCGTCCAGGCTAAAGCGGAAATCTATAGCGCATTTTTCTCGCTTACCATTTCTCGTTGAACCTTGTAATCTGCTGGCACGCAAAATTACTTTCACATGGAGTCTTTATGGATATCATTTCTGTCGCCTTAAAGCGTCATTCCACTAAGGCATTTGATGCCAGTAAAAAACTTACCCCGGAACAGGCCGAGCAGATCAAAACTCTCCTGCAATACAGCCCATCCAGCACCAACTCCCAGCCGTGGCATTTTATTGTTGCCAGCACGGAAGAAGGTAAAGCGCGTGTTGCCAAATCCGCTGCCGGTAATTATGTGTTCAACGAACGTAAAATACTTGATGCCTCGCACGTCGTGGTGTTCTGTGCAAAAACCGCGATGGACGATGCCTGGCTGAAGCTGGTTGTTGACCAGGAAGATGCTGATGGCCGCTTTGCCACGCCGGAAGCGAAAGCCGCGAACGATAAAGGTCGCAAGTTCTTCGCTGATATGCACCGTAAAGATCTGCATGATGATGCAGAGTGGATGGCAAAACAGGTTTATCTCAACGTCGGTAACTTCCTGCTCGGCGTGGCGGCTCTGGGTCTGGACGCGGTACCCATCGAAGGTTTTGACGCCGCCATCCTCGATGCAGAATTTGGTCTGAAAGAGAAAGGCTACACCAGTCTGGTGGTTGTTCCGGTAGGTCATCACAGCGTTGAAGATTTTAACGCTACGCTGCCGAAATCTCGTCTGCCGCAAAACATCACCTTAACCGAAGTGTAATTCTCTCTTGCCGGGCATCTGCCCGGCTATTTCCCCTCAGATTCTCCTGATTTGCATAACCCTGTTTCAGCCGTCATCATAGGCTGCTGTTGTATAAAGGAGACGTTATGCAGGATTTAATATCCCAGGTTGGGGATTTAGCGGGTATTGAGATCGATCACACCACCTCGATGGTGATGATTTTCGGTATTATTTTTCTGACCGCCGTCGTGGTGCATATTATTTTGCATTGGGTGGTACTGCGGACCTTCGAAAAACGTGCCATCGCCAGTTCACGGCTTTGGTTGCAAATCATTACCCAGAATAAACTCTTCCACCGTTTAGCTTTTACCCTGCAGGGGATTATCGTCAATATTCAGGCGGTATTCTGGCTGCAAAAAGGCACCGAAGCGGCAGATATTCTGACTACCTGCGCGCAGTTGTGGATCATGATGTATGCGCTGCTTTCAGTCTTCTCGTTGCTGGATGTTATTTTGAATCTGGCGCAGAAATTCCCGGCGGCATCTCAGTTACCGCTGAAAGGGATATTTCAGGGGATTAAACTGATCGGCGCAATCCTGGTCGGCATTTTGATGATCTCGCTGCTGATTGGTCAGTCGCCAGCGATTCTGATCAGCGGTCTTGGTGCAATGGCTGCCGTGCTGATGTTGGTATTTAAAGATCCGATTCTTGGTCTGGTGGCAGGTATTCAGCTTTCCGCGAACGATATGCTGAAACTGGGCGACTGGCTGGAGATGCCGAAATACGGCGCGGATGGCACGGTGATCGATATTGGGTTAACCACCGTCAAAGTGCGTAACTGGGACAATACCATTACCACTATTCCCACCTGGTCTCTGGTTTCTGACTCCTTTAAAAACTGGAGCGGGATGTCAGCATCTGGCGGGCGACGTATTAAGCGCAGTATCAGTATTGATGTCACCAGTATTCGTTTTCTTGATGAAGACGAAATGCAACGTCTGAATAAAGCGCACTTGTTAAAACCTTATTTAACCAGCCGCCATCAGGAAATTAATGAGTGGAATCGCCAGCAAGGTTCTACGGAGTCGATATTAAACCTGCGCCGAATGACCAATATTGGAACCTTTCGTGCCTATCTGAACGAATATCTGCGTAACCATCCGCGGATTCGTAAAGATATGACCTTAATGGTACGCCAACTGGCTCCAGGTGATAACGGTTTACCGCTCGAGATCTACGCGTTTACCAACACCGTGGTGTGGCTGGAATATGAAAGCATTCAGGCTGATATATTCGATCACATATTTGCGATTGTCGAAGAGTTTGGTCTGCGACTTCATCAGTCGCCAGCCGGCAATGATATTCGCTCTCTGGCGGGTGCATTTAAGCAGTAATTAAAAAAACCGCTCTCATCGAATGGATGAGAGCGGACATCGTTTTGTCGGATGTAGCGTGAATGCCTTATTTCCGACGCAGCGTTTTAAATGCCACAAACAGGAATACAATCCACACCGGCAGCAGGATCGCTGACAAGCGCATATCATCCATCGTGCACATCAGCAGCAAAATCATGCCGAGGAAGGCAATGCAAAGATAGTTGCCGAACGGATAAAGCAGCGCCTTAAACTGTGTTTCACGTCCCTGACGTCGCATCGCCGCGCGAAAACGCAGATGCGCCAGGCAGATCATAATCCAGTTCAACAGCAGCGTTGCTACCACCAGCGCCATCAGCAGACCAAACGCTTTTTGCGGCAGCAGATAGTTGATTAACACCACCAGCGAAGTGATCGCTCCGGAAAGCATCAGCGAGTTAATCGGCACGCCGCGATGGCTGACGCGAGTCAAAAACTTCGGCGCATTACCCTGCACAGAAAGGCCAAACAGCATGCGGCTGTTAGAGTAAACCCCGCTGTTATACACTGACAGCGATGCTACCAGAATGACGAAGTTCAGCGCAGAAGCTACCTCGTTGCTGTCGAGATTATGGAAAATCATCACAAACGGGCTACTGTTGGATTTCACTTCCACCCACGGATAGAGCGCCAGTAAAACCACCAGTGAACAGATGTAAAACAGCAGGATGCGATACACCACCTGATTTACCGCTTTTGGAATGCTTTTTTCCGGATCGCGCGCTTCAGCGGCAGTAATCCCAATCAGCTCCAGACCGCCGAAGGAGAACATAATTACCGCCAGCGACAAAATCAGCCCATTCCAGCCGGTGGCGAAGAAACCACCGTAGCGCCAGAGGTTGTCGATACTGGCTTTCTCGCCGCCGTGACCAGAAAACAGCAGCCACAGGCCAAAGCCGATCATACCGATGATTGCCAGCACTTTAATCAACGCAAACCAGAACTCGGTTTCGCCATATAAGCGCACGTTCACCAGGTTAACGGCGTTGATGATAATAAAGAAGGCGGCAGCCCAAATCCACGTTGGAACATCCGGGAACCAGTACTGCATATAGATGCCCGCAGCGGTCAGCTCTGCCATTCCCACCAGCACGAACATTACCCAGTAGTTCCAGCCAGAGAGGAAGCCCGCAAACGGTCCCCAGTATTTATAGGCAAAGTGGGCAAATGAACCGGATACCGGCTCTTCGACCACCATCTCGCCGAGCTGGCGCATAATCAGGAAAGCGATGATCCCGGCGACGCCGTAGCCCAGCAATACAGCCGGACCCGCCATCTGAATCGCCGGGCCAATGCCAAGAAACAGACCAGTACCAATTGCGCCACCCAGCGCAATCAGTTGAATATGACGGTTATGTAATCCGCGATGAAGCGTCGGCTCTTGATTTGACGCAGTATCTTCCGATACGGTTGACGCGTTTTTCACGCCTTTCCCCTGTGTGTCTTTTTTGTTGAGGGGCACCTTTTAACATTTAGTGCCCATCGTCGCAAGACACAATCCACACGGTTAAACGGGGTATCCTGCTTTTATTTCCGTACCCGATGTCGGTGCAGCCACATCAGCTTATACGCCGCCGGGATAATAAACAGCGACAGCAAAGGCGCGGTGATCATGCCGCCAATCATCGGTGCGGCAATCCGGCTCATCACCTCTGAACCAGCCCCCGTTCCCCACAGAATCGGCAGCAGACCGGCGATAATCACCGCCACCGTCATCGCTTTCGGGCGCACGCGCAGTACCGCGCCGTGATACAACGCCTCATCCAGCTTCTGCTCACTGAATGTTTGCGGATTATTCAACGACGGCTCGGCCTCTATGGCGTGACGTAAATACATCAGCATCACCACGCCAAATTCGGCGGCGCCCCCGGCAAGGGCAATAAAACCGGTGCCCGTTGCCACAGAAAGATGAAAGCCCATCCACCACAGCAACCAGATGCCGCCCACCAGCGCAAACGGTACGCTGCTGATAATCAGCAACGCTTCGCCCACCCGACGGAATGCCAGATACAACAGCACGAAGATGATCATCAGTGTCATCGGCACCATGAGTTTCAGCTTATGGTTGGCGCGCTCCAGTAGCTCGAACTGCCCGGAGAATGCCACGCTGGTGCCCGGTTTTAACTGCACTTTTTCAACTATCGCTTTTTGCAAATCGTGAACCACCGACACCATGTCACGATCGCGGGCATCGATATAAATCCAGCTCGTCGGGCGCGCATTCTCGGTTTTCAGCATCGACGGTCCGGTAGAGACTTTAACGTCGGCCACGTCTGCCAGGGTGATTTGCTGCTTCATCGGCGTCAGGATCGGTAGCTGGCGCAGTGCCTGCGGGCTATCGCGCCAGCTTTGCGGATAACGCAGATTAATGGGATAACGGGCAATCCCTTCCACCGTTTCGCCAACCATCGCCCCGCCCACCGCAGAAGTCACAAACAACTGCACATCCGCCACCGTCATACCGTAACGCGCGGCTTTTTCACGGTTAATCTCAACGTTGATATAGCGCCCACCTTCCAGACGCTCGGCAAGCGCAGAAGCCACGCCTGGCACCGTTCGCGCTACTTCTTCAATTTGCTCAGCCATCGCGTCGATATCCGCCAGCACAGTGCCGGAAACTTTAATGCCGATGGGGCTTTTAATGCCGGTTGAGAGCATATCGATACGGTTACGAATTGGCGGCACCCACAGATTCGCCAGCCCCGGCAGCCGCACGGTGTTATCCAGTTCCTCAATGATTTTGTCCATCGTCATGCCAGGCCGCCACTGATCCTGCGGCTTAAGCTGGATGGTCGTTTCAACCATCTCGAGCGGAGCAGAATCGGTGGCGGTTTCCGCTTTCCCGGTTTTGCCAAATACCCGCGCCACTTCAGGTACGCTCATAATTAGCTTGTCGTTTTTTTGCAGCATACTCGCCGCCTCTGCTGCGGAAATCCCCGGCAGCGTCGATGGCATATACAACAAGTCGCCTTCATTGATCTGCGGTAAAAATTCCCCGCCAACTTTATTGAGCGGCCAGAGAACCGTCAGCACCGAAAGCGCTGCCACCAACAGCGTGGTTTTCGGCCAGTGCAGTACTTTCAGCAATAGAGGATGATAAACACGAATCAAAAAGCGATTGAGCGGGTTACTGCTTTCCGGCGGAATTTTGCCACGGATCCAGTAACCCATCAGGATCGGGATCACTACGATCGCCAGCAGCGCCGCACCCGCCATCGCATACGTTTTGGTGAACGCCAGCGGGCCAAACAGACGCCCTTCTTGCCCTTCCAGGGTGAAGATTGGGATAAACGACAGCGTGATAATCAGCAGACTGATAAACAGCGCCGGCCCCACTTCAACAGATGCATCGGTAATCACCTGCCAGCGCGTTTTATTATCCAGCGTGGCGTCAGGATGCTGGTGCTGCCACTCTTCCAGCCGTTTATGCGCATTCTCGATCATGACGATAGCAGCATCGACCATCGCCCCGACGGCAATCGCAATGCCACCCAACGACATAATATTGGCATTCAGTCCCTGGAAGGGCATGACAATAAAAGCAATACACAACCCCAGCGGCAACGAAATAATCGCCACCAGCGCCGAGCGCACATGCCAGAGAAACAGCGCACAGACTACCGCCACCACAATAAACTCTTCCAGCAACTTGCCGCTGAGGTTGTCGATGGCGCGGTCAATGAGCTGGCTGCGATCGTATGTTGTAACTATCTCCACGCCTTCCGGCAGACTACTTTTCAGCGTTTCCAGTTTGTCCTTCACGGCGGCGATCACTTCTCGGGCGTTTTTGCCGGAGCGCAGGATCACCACCCCGCCCGCCACTTCGCCTTCGCCGTTCAGTTCGGCAATGCCCCGGCGCATCTCCGGGCCAACCTGGACCTTCGCAACATCGCGCAGATAAACGGGCACGCCATTTTCACTGGCTTTTAAAACGATGTGATTAAAGTCGTCGAGCGTTTGCAGATAGCCGCTGGCGCGCACCATATATTCCGCTTCCGCCAGTTCGATCGACGAACCGCCCGCTTCCTGGTTTGAAGCATCCAGCGCGCTTTTTACTTCGGCGAGACTGATGCCATACTGCGCCAGGCGCTGGGGATCGATAACCACCTGATACTCTTTCACCACACCGCCCACCGACGCCACTTCCGCAACGTCAGGGATGGTTTTCAGCTCATATTTGAGAAACCAGTCCTGTAATGAGCGTAAATCGGCCAGATCGTGCTTACCGCTGCGATCCACCAGTGCATATTCATAGATCCAGCCAACACCCGTGGCATCTGGCCCCAGCTCGGCGCTGACTCCCGCAGGCAGCTTACCCTGTACCTGGTTGAGGTACTCCAGCACCCGCGAACGCGCCCAGTACGGATCGGTACCATCTTCGAAAATGACATACACATAAGAGTCGCCAAACTGCGAGAAACCACGCACAGTCTTCGCGCCAGCGCACCGACAACATGGTGGTGGTTAGCGGATAAGTCACCTGATTTTCAACGATTTGCGGTGCCTGCCCGGGATAGCTGGTTTTAATAATCACCTGCACATCGGAGAGATCCGGCAGCGCATCCACTGGCGTATTAATGATGGTCCAGGTGCCCCAGATGCTAAGAAACAACGCGCCCATCAGCACCAAAAAACGGTTCGCCACCGAGCGACGAATAATCCATTCAATCATTGGTTATTCCCTCAATGCGCATGGGTAGCACTTTCAGAGCGCATCCGCTCCAGTGCGCCAGAAATATTGGCTTCGGAATCAATCAGGAAAAGGCCGCTGGAAACCACCTTTTCACCTTCCGCCAGACCAGAGCGTAATGCGGTGACACCTTGCGATGCCTGGAAAACGGCAACGCGTTTCGGTACAAAGCGCCCGTCGGCATCAATGGTAATCACCCGCTGTTCGCTACCGGTATCAATCAGCCCTTGTGACGGAATGAGCAGCATCGGTTCGCTGGCGGTATTGAGTTGCAACCAGGCGTTCATGCCCGGTTTTAGCGCCTCGTCGGCGTTGTCGACTTCCAGACGCAGCTGCAGCGTGCGGGTCGCGGCATCCACGCCGGGTAGCAGCGTCCATTTGCGGATGGTGAGTGTTTTATCCGGTCGTGCCGGAACGGTGAGCGTAAACTGCGAGGCATCTTTCACCAGCCAGGCGATAGACTCCGGGATCGCAGCAGTGACCCACACCGGGTCCATACCCTGAATTTTCGCTACCACGTTATCTTTGGCGATATTCATTCCCGCGCGCAGATCAAACGCGGTGATCACGCCATCAATGGGCGCTTTGAGCGTAAAGCGAGTCTGGATTTTTTGCGTGGCGATCAGGCGGCGAATATCCGCCTCCGGCATTCCCGCCAGTCGCAGCCGCTCAAGAATGCCTTCAGTCTGGGTCGCCGTACCGCCGGTTTCGCGCAGCAGTAAATACTCACTCTGCGCTTCCACCCAGTCAGGAATGGTCAGGTCGAGAAGCGGTGTGCCCTTTTGTACTTTATCGCCCACGGTAAGCGGATACACCTTGTCGATAAACCCGGCAGCGCGAGCCTGCACAATGGCATACTGATACTCGTTGTAACTGACATTCGCCGGGAAACTCTGGGCAAAAGTCAGCGGTCCGCGCGTGACGGTAGCCGTTTTCACCCCCAGATTCTGCGTCTGAGTCGGGTCAATGCGCACACCAGACGCAGAACTCTCTTCATCGGCATATTTCGGCACCAGATCCATATCCATAAACGGCGATTTACCTGGTTTATCGAACCGCGTATTGGGGTACATCGGGTCGTACCAGAATAAGATTTTACGTTCTGCGGGTAATGCTGCCAACTTACTGATTTAGTGTATGATGGTGATTTTAAGGTGCTTGCGTGGCTTCCATTTCCATCAGATGTCCTTCCTGCTCCGCTACTGAAGGCGTGGTGCGTAACGGCAAAAGCACTGCCGGACATCAGCGCTATCTCTGCTCTCATTACCGTAAAACATGGCAACTACAGTTCACTTACACCGCCTCTCAGCCCGGTACGCACCAGAAA
>NZ_MIIV01000076.1:0-8826 GCF_001743015.1 Shigella sp. FC1567 | reverse complement strand
TTCCAGCTCTTTCAGACGCTGACGTTCAGCGGTGGTGAGCCCGCCATCACCGCCTCCGGTATCCCGCTCATGCTGGCGTACCCAGACACGCAGAGTCTCCGGTGTACAGCCAATCTTTGGGGCAATGGAACAAATTGCCGCCCACTGTGAGTCATATTCGCCCTGACTTTCCAGAACCATACGAATCGCCCTCTGACGGACTTCGGGGGAAAAACGAGTATTTTTAGTCATCCTGTTTACCTCTTTCTCAGGAAGTTTAGTCTCCAGGATTCCCGGGGCGGTTCAGTCCCGTAAATACGCCAAACCAGGTGCACTGCTCGAGCAACTGCTGAAAGAAGCGCAAGAACGCGTGAAATAACCCCTCGGGCCGATCAGCTGGTCGGCCCTCTATTTCCAGAGGCCAAAAGGATAGGATATGTCCGTTTTCTCATTGAAGATTGATATCGCCGATAACAAATTTTTCAACGGCGAAACATCACCGCTCTTTTCGCAAAGCCAGGCCAAACTGGCGCGCCAGTTCCACCAGAAAATAGCTGGTTATCGCCCAACACCGCTTTGTGCGCTGGACGATCTCGCAAACCTTTTTGGTGTGAAGAAAATTCTCGTCAAAGACGAATCAAAACGATTCGGTCTGAACGCCTTCAAAATGCTTGGCGGTGCGTACGCCATCGCTCAATTATTGTGTGAAAAATATCATCTTGATATCGAAACGCTGTCATTTGAGCACCTGAAAAATGCCATCGGCGAAAAAATGACTTTCGCGACCACCACCGACGGCAACCACGGGCGCGGTGTGGCGTGGGCAGCACAGCAACTCGGACAGAATGCGGTGATTTACATGCCGAAAGGTTCTGCTCAGGAACGCGTTGACGCCATTCTGAACCTCGGTGCCGAGTGCATCGTCACGGATATGAACTATGACGATACCGTTCGCCTGACCATGCAACACGCGCAGCAGCACGGCTGGGAAGTGGTACAGGACACGGCATGGGAAGGTTACACCAAAATCCCAACCTGGATCATGCAAGGCTACGCAACCCTGGCAGATGAAGCCGTCGAGCAAATGCGTGAAATGGGCGTAACCCCGACGCACGTTCTGCTGCAAGCCGGTGTCGGAGCAATGGCCGGTGGTGTGCTGGGTTATCTGGTCGACGTCTACAGCCCGCAAAATCTGCACAGCATTATTGTTGAACCTGACAAAGCTGACTGTATTTATCGCTCCGGCGTCAAAGGCGACATCGTCAACGTTGGCGGTGATATGGCCACCATCATGGCGGGCCTGGCCTGTGGCGAACCTAACCCGCTGGGCTGGGAAATCCTACGTAACTGCGCCACCCAATTCATCTCCTGCCAGGACAGCGTTGCCGCATTAGGTATGCGCGTGCTGGGTAATCCGTACGGCAACGACCCGCGCATCATCTCCGGTGAATCCGCGCTGTCGGTTTGGGCGTTCTCGCAGCGGTTCATTATCACCCGCAACGTCAAAGCCTGATGGAAAAACTGGCGCTGAACAAAGATGCCGTAGTGCTGGTTATCAGTACTGAAGGCGACACCGACGTGAAGCACTACCGCGAAGTTGTCTGGGAAGGCAAACACGCTGTAGCACCTTAATCACCCTATTGGAACTACTCCCTGCAAAACGGGGAGTAAAAAATCTGGAGAAAAATAATGGCTAAGAATATTCCATTCAAACTGATTCTTGAAAAAGCAAAAGATTACCAGGCGGACATGACTCGCTTCCTGCGCGACATGGTTGCTATTCCCAGTGAAAGCTGCGACGAAAAACGCGTAGTACATCGTATTAAAGAAGAGATGGAAAAAGTCGGCTTCGATAAAGTTGAAATCGACCCGATGGGCAACGTTCTCGGTTATATCGGCCACGGCCCGCGTCTGGTGGCAATGGACGCTCATATCGATACCGTCGGCATTGGCAACATCAAAAACTGGGACTTCGATCCGTACGAAGGCATGGAAACTGATGAGCTAATCGGTGGTCGCGGTACTTCCGACCAGGAAGGCGGCATGGCATCTATGGTTTATGCCGGTAAAATCATTAAAGACCTCGGTCTGGAAGATGAATATACCCTGCTGGTTACCGGTACTGTGCAGGAAGAAGACTGCGACGGTCTGTGCTGGCAGTACATTATTGAACAATCC
Organism: Shigella sp. FC1567; assembly: GCF_001743015.1. Lineage (NCBI taxonomy): Bacteria > Pseudomonadati > Pseudomonadota > Gammaproteobacteria > Enterobacterales > Enterobacteriaceae > Shigella > Shigella sp. FC1567. The sequence goes on along the minus strand of NZ_MIIV01000076.1, from coordinate 6,669 downwards.
GGCATTCGCCCGGAATTTGTGGTCAGTACCGAACCAACCGACTGCCAGATATACCGTGGTCAGCGCGGTCGTATGGAAATTCGTATTGATGTTCAGGGTGTTAGCTGCCACGGTTCTGCGCCAGAACGCGGTGACAACGCCATTTTCAAAATGGGTCCGATTCTTGGCGAATTACAAGAACTCTCCCAACGTCTGGGTTATGACGAATTCCTCGGCAAAGGCACCCTCACCGTTTCTGAAATCTTCTTCACATCCCCAAGCCGTTGCGCTGTAGCAGATAGCTGCGCCGTCTCTATTGACCGCCGTCTGACCTGGGGCGAAACCTGGGAAGGCGCGCTGGACGAAATCCGCGCCCTGCCTGCAGTACAGAAAGCTAACGCGGTTGTTTCTATGTACAACTACGACCGTCCGTCCTGGACTGGCCTGGTTTACCCAACCGAATGCTACTTCCCGACCTGGAAAGTGGAAGAAGATCACTTCACCGTTAAAGCACTGGTGACCTGTGCCGCGATGTACGCTGCAATCCCGTTAAGCTGGCTGGCAACAGAGTAATTACTCTTCACTTATTCCCCTCCGGTTCGCCGGAGGGTTTTTGGAGTTTGCTATGCGCGTATTGATCAAAAACGGCACTGTCGTTAACGCAGATGGACAAGCCAAACAGGATTTGCTGATTGAAAGCGGGATTGTTCGCCAGTTGGGCAACAATATTTCGCCGCAGCTCCCGTATGAAGAAATTGATGCCACTGGCTGTTACGTTTTCCCAGGCGGCGTGGATGTCCATACGCATTTCAATATTGATGTCGGCATCGCGCGCAGTTGTGATGATTTTTTTACCGGTACCCGCGCAGCTGCGTGTGGCGGTACAACAACCATTATTGACCATATGGGATTTGGCCCAAACGGCTGTCGGTTACGCCATCAACTGGAGGTTTATCGTGGTTATGCCGCCCATAAAGCGGTCATCGATTACAGCTTTCACGGTGTGATCCAGCACATTAATCACGCAATCCTCGACGAAATCCCGATGATGGTCGAGGAAGGACTGAGCAGTTTTAAACTCTATTTAACCTATCAATACAAACTCAACGATGACGAGGTTTTGCAGGCATTACGCCGCTTGCATGAATCCGGCGCGCTGACCACCGTGCACCCGGAAAATGATGCGGCTATCGCCAGCAAGCGGGCGGAATTTATCGCCGCAGGGTTAACCGCGCCGCGCTATCATGCCTTGAGTCGCCCTCTGGAATGCGAAGCGGAAGCCATCGCCCGCATGATTAACCTGGCACAAATTGCCGGTAACGCCCCGCTCTATATCGTGCACCTGTCTAACGGCTTAGGTCTGGATTATCTGCGTCTTGCCCGTGCGAATCACCAGCCAGTCTGGGTTGAAACCTGCCCACAATATCTCCTGTTGGACGAACGCAGTTACGATACAGAAGATGGCATGAAGTTCATTCTTAGCCCACCGCTGCGTAACGTACGCGAGCAGGACAAACTGTGGTGTGGCATCAGCGATGGTGCGATTGACGTGGTGGCGACCGATCACTGCACCTTCTCGATGGCTCAACGCCTGCAAATTTCTAAAGGCGATTTCAGTCGCTGCCCAAATGGCTTACCCGGTGTGGAAAACCGCATGCAGTTACTGTTTTCCAGTGGCGTGATGACGGGACGTATAACACCGGAACGCTTTGTTGAATTAACCAGCGCAATGCCCGCCAGGCTGTTTGGCCTGTGGCCGCAAAAAGGATTATTAGCGCCCGGTTCCGATGGCGACGTGGTGATTATCGACCCACGTCAGAGCCAACAAATTCAGCATCGCCATCTCCACGACAACGCCGACTACTCGCCATGGGAGGGTTTTACCTGTCAGGGCGCGATTGTCAGAACCTTATCCCGTGGTGAAACGATTTTCTGTGACGGCACCTTTACAGGCAAAGCCGGGCGAGGTCGTTTCCTGCGACGCAAACCGTTTGTCCCTCCCGTGCTCTAACCACTGTCAGGGATCTATACACAATCAAGAATGATGAGTGAGGAAAAATGAGTAAGAAAATTGTTCTCGCCCTGGGCGGGAATGCGCTGGGCGATGACCTGGCCGGACAAATGAAAGCGGTAAAAATTACTTCTCAGGCAATTGTTGATTTAATTGCCCAAGGACATGAAGTTATCGTCACTCATGGTAACGGGCCGCAGGTGGGCATGATTAACCAGGCCTTTGAAGCTGCCGCAAAAACTGAAGCACACTCGCCAATGCTGCCGATGTCTGTCTGTGTTGCCTTAAGCCAGGGTTATATTGGTTACGATCTACAAAACGTGTTAAGAGAAGAACTGCTTTCTCGGGGCATTAATAAACCTGTAGCAACGCTGGTTACTCAGGTCGAAGTCGACGCTAACGATCCGGCATTCCTCAACCCGACCAAGCCGATCGGTTCGTTCTTTACCGAGCAAGAAGCAGAGCAACTGACAAAACAGGGTTACACTCTGAAAGAAGATGCTGGTCGCGGCTATCGCCGTGTTGTTGCCTCGCCAAAACCGGTTGATATCATTGAAAAAGAAACTGTTAAAGCTCTGGTAGATGCAGGCCAGGTGGTGATCACCGTTGGCGGTGGTCGTATCCCTGTTATTCGTGAAGGTAACCATCTGCGTGGTGCCAGCGCGGTTATCGATAAAGACTGGGCCAGCGCCCGTTTAGCAGAAATGATTGATGCCGATATGCTGATCATTCTGACTGCGGTAGAAAAAGTGGCCATTAACTTCGGTAAAGAGAATGAACAGTGGCTCGATCGCCTGTCATTAAGTGATGCTGAACGCTTTATCGAAGAAGGTCATTTTGCGAAAGGTTCTATGCTGCCTAAAGTGGAAGCTGCCGCCTCGTTTGCTCGCTCTCGCGCAGGTCGTGAAGCACTGATTACCGTATTGAGCAAAGCGAAAGAAGGGATTGAAGGCAAAACCGGAACGGTGATTTGTCAGTAATTTTAAGGCCGGGTGGGTAATACCATCCGGCCATTTTCATTTAAGCCACTTCCAGCACTTCTTTTGTCGCTTTCACGCCCTGATGCATCAACATCATTAACGCCTCAAGTACGCCGCCGCCAATCGCCCGGGCTTTATCAGAAACGCTGGTGAAATCAGCGGTTTCACCACGAGGATCGATATCACCAATTTTAAAACCACCAACCACTGCCAGGCCGTCGTTCAACAAGCCACGCACCATCCCCGTCAACGGTGCTTTAATTTCATGCTCACCAATCCAGGCAATCACATCGCCCTCTTTCACCAGATCGCCTAATTTCACGTTGGATCGCATAATGCCTGCAGCAGGAGCACGGATCACCCGTCGGGTGGTATGCCCCATAATATTGCCAGGAACACCGGTATTCTCCTGCGCACAACCAGAGTAAATCACCTGACCGAGCCAGTGCCCGCGATTTGTTTCAATTACCGCATGACAATCCTTCCCTGCAGTAAAGCCCGGCCCAAGCGCGATTGTTACTGGTGCCATATCTGCCCGCGTTCCCAAATTCTGTTTCGCCAGAATAGCGTCCACCACGCAAAGCGGTTTCAGTTCATCAAGCAATGAACAGGCGGGATCTACCATCACAGGGATGAATCCGCGTTCGGTAAGTTTCATCGCTTCCGCAGAGCTGGTTGCCAGGCGAGCAGTGACGCCTTCGACCGTCATTTCGCCATCGAACACGGCCTGGGCAAACGCCACGGTACAACGAATCACTGTCGGTTTTTCCACTTCCAGCATGATCACTTTAAAACCCGCATGATACAGACGTAGCGCCACACCACTGGCGATATCTCCCGCACCGCGAATCACCACCAGCTGGTGTCCGGAAGGATGAGAAGGTTTCATCATCAGCCCACCCGGCGCGTTATTTTTCACCTGTAATATTTCTGCCAGCACGCTGATGGCGATCTCCTGCGGCGTTTCCGCACCTATGTTGTAACCAACGGGCGCATGTAAACGGGCAATATGTTCTTCAGCCACGCCTTTCTCACGCAATTGACGCAGGAAAAGCTGAACCTTGCGGCGACTTGCCAGCAACCCCAACCATGCAATGGGCTGTTCAATGAGTTTGTCGAGGGCTTCACGATCCTGATTATTCGTGGCAATCAGGACAAAATTATCAGGGCGAATATCCAGTGCTTCCACTGCCGCACCAAACGACTCAGCATGGAGAAGCGTGGTTGATGGTGGGAATAGTTCAGGATTGAGGCTTTCGCGATAAATATCGGCAACGGCAATATCAAATCCTAATAGCGCGGCACTCTGGGCTATCGCCCGGTTGACATGCCCCGCGCCAATCAACACCAGACGTGGACGCATACCATGGACGCTGATAAATACTGACATTGCACCTCCACAATCTGACCCGACAGCATCCGCACCGTTACGAGCCATACGTCCATGGAATAATCGCGGCTTACGTTCCTGCAATGCCTGAAGTGACTCTTCAATCACCTTCCGCTCAACCATTCCGCCACCAATTGTACCGACGATAGAACCATCGGCGCGCACTAACATTTGTGCAGAATGGCGGGGAGTCGAGCCTCGGCTATCAACAATTTGCGCCATCGCAAACGGACAATTTTGCTCTTCGAGTTTTGCAGCCTCTGTGAAAATATTCATACCAACCTCAATGGATATCCTTTCAGTAACCCGGAATACCCGGGCCGCTAATTCACAAATCTGCGCGCGATTGCAGGATGTTCTTGTATATCGCCTAGCCAGATTGCCTCTACGTCGTGTTGTTGCAGCGGTTGAAGGAGCTCGCTTTGTGCAATCGCATTCTCACATTGAGAAAAACGGTTAATGAACCAGACTCGCCGACAACCTTGCGGTACGTTTTTAAACGCCCCCTGAGGGTGGCGAACCAGCGCAACGAGATCGCTCAGTTGCAAGGTTGCATCAGGTGTTAACCCAGTAATATCAGCAAACTGCGACCAGCGATGGACATTTTCTGTGCTCACTTTCGCGCCCAAAATATGTCCTCCCATCACAGCAATCACGCAGCAACTGCTTTTGGGTATGCAAGGTTCGTGCTCATCAGGCGCTTTTAACGGCATTGCACGCGAGCCATCTGCTTCAATGAGAATTACGTCACACTCTGGTCGTTGCACCAGTGCATCAATCGCTTCTGGCGTAAATCCCTGCACTTTTCCCTGGTTCGCTTTCCAGCTGTGAAAACAAAATGAAATGGGGGATGTAAGAGACGCATGAGGAAGCATGGCGGGATCACGACAGAAAACCACGGGCCAGTGAGACGTTGGCATAAACATATGTGTTGTCGTCGTGATTAACACACGCCTGCCGCTAGCCTGGAGCAGTTCTGCCAGCCAAAAAAGCAAGCTGGTTTTCCCCCCAGCACCAACAACAGAAATCACAGTGGGACGTTTCTGCGCACCTAAATCAATGAATAATGCCGATGGGTCAACTATACTTTTCACGAGTCTTTATGACCTCTCTGGGATAAATTATCCCCAACTTAATCCATCAGGAAGTAACGCAATTATCAGGCGTTATTAGCCCCTATAAATAATGGAACCACTATGTCAGCCATCGACTGTATAATTACCGCTGCCGGATTATCATCAAGAATGGGGCAATGGAAAATGATGTTACCCTGGCAACAGGGGACAATTCTTGATACAAGTATCAAAAATGCGTTGCAGTTTTGTAGCCGAATTATTTTAGTCACCGGCTATCGTGGTAATGAACTGCACGAACGTTATGTGAACCAGAGCAATATCACTATTATCCACAACCCAGATTATGCGCAGGGTTTACTAACATCAGTAAAGGCCGCAGTACCCGCAGTGCAAACAGAACATTGTTTTCTCACCCACGGTGACATGCCAACCCTCACCATCGATATTTTCAGAAAAATCTGGTCGTTACGAAATGATGGCGCAATACTGCCACTCCATAATGGCATCCCCGGCCATCCGATTTTAGTGTCAAAACCATGCCTGATGCAGGCAATCAAGCGCCCCAATATCACCAATATGCGTCAGGCACTCCTTATGGGAGCTCATTATTCCGTCGAAGTAGAAAATGCAGAAATAATTTTAGATATTGATACTCCGGACGACTTTATTACAGTGCAAAAAAGGTATACTAAAATTTAAAAAACGTAGTTAAACGATTGCGTTCAAATATTTAATCCCTCCAGCACTCTTTATCATAATGATAAGGAATCACTGATTTTGAGAAAAGAGAAAAAGTGATATATGGGCTGGCAATAATAATTTTCAGGAGTGATTTTAATTCTCATTTAGCACCTGTGAGTTCATTCACAAAAAGCCCTTAAGTTTCGAGCCGCCTCACATTTTTTTATATTTCCCGCCAAACCTGGCAAGAGTGGTGCGATTGTTGCTCTATCCCCCTAAACCACCGGATTTCTCAACACCGGTCACTCAATGATATCTGTATAAGCTAAGGAGGTAATGCTGCCAACTTACTGATTTAGTGTATGATGGTGATTTTAAGGTGCTTGCGTGGCTTCCATTTCCATCAGATGTCCTTCCTGCTCCGCTACTGAAGGCGTGGTGCGTAACGGCAAAAGCACTGCCGGACATCAGCGCTATCTCTGCTCTCATTGCCGTAAAACATGGCAACTACAGTTCACTTACACCGCCTCTCAGCCCGGTACGCACCAGAAA
>NZ_MIIV01000075.1:0-8905 GCF_001743015.1 Shigella sp. FC1567 | reverse complement strand
CAATGTGCATAAAAAAATCCGGAAACAAGTGAGCGTTTCCGGATTCTTACACAGCCACTGGATCGGTCAACTGATCCTTAACTGATCGGCATTACGGCATAACGCCGGTATTTTTATTGGCTCGTTGTTTTTGCCGGATGCGGCGTGAACGCCTTACCCAACCTACAAAATCTTGCAAAATCAATAAATTGCAGGAACGATGTAGGCCTGATAAGCGTAGCGCATCAGGCAACTACGTTTTTATTGCGAAGCCGCATCCGGTTTACGCAATGCCAGTGGATTGAGCTTTATCCCTTCGTAATAACTCACCCATGAAGAATATCTCTCCGGGGAATTCCAGACACGGAAATGCAGACGGGCCATCGTCACCGGATCGCTTAGCAGCACCAGGCGACGATCGCGATTCAGCTTCTCTGGCGTCTCGTTAAGCGCCTGTTCAACGTGGCGGTCACGGGCGATTTCCAGCACCTTACTGGCGCGGTGACGCGCGGTCGCCATTGCGGTTGCCAGAGCGTTAAATGACGGGTTAAACACCGCGTGCATAAAACCATCATCAAGGGAGCGTTGACGATTCATCTCAAGGAAGCGATCGGTATCAACCAGCACCTGCGGCGGTGAATACTCTTCCGGGATCAGGAACAGTTTCCAGTGTTTGGTTCGCAGACCAACGGTGGCACGGCTGGAAATCACCGAAACAAACGGTGACAGGATCAACGAGAAGACAATCGGTGCCAGCCAGAACAGGAAACGCAGATCCAGCCACGCCATCCCAACAGCCCACACTAACCCTAACAGCAGCTGTGAGCCGTGGCGTTTGAACGCTTCACCCCAGGAAGTGGAGTCATCATCACGCTGCGGTGAATTCCACACCACTTCCCAGCCAAGGAACGCGCTGACAACGAAGACCGTATGGAACAGCATGCGTACCGGAGCCAGCAGCACGGAAAAAAGCACTTCCAGTAGCAACGATAATGTAACGCGCCAGAAGCCGCCGTATTCTTTCGTTCCTTTGCACCAGATAAGCAAAATGCTCAATAACTTCGGCAGGAACAACAGCACCATAGTCGAAGCAAAAAGTGCAATCGCCAGCTCAGGACGCCACTGCGGCCACACCGGGAACAACTGCCGTGGTTGCAGGAAGTATTGCGGTTCGGTCAACGCATGTACTACCTGCAATGCAGTAGAGAGCGCGAGGAACATAAACCACAGCGGAGCGGAGAGATAAGACATCACGCCCGTCAGGAACACCGCACGGTGAACCGGGTGCATACCCTTCACCAGGAACAGACGGAAGTTCATCAGGTTACCGTGGCACCAGCGGCGGTCACGTTTTAGCTCATCAAGCAAGTTAGGCGGTAATTCTTCATAAGAACCCGGGAGATCGTAAGCAATCCAGACCCCCCAACCTGCACGGCGCATCAACGCCGCTTCTACAAAGTCATGTGACAGGATTGAACCGGCAAAGGAACCTTCGCCCGGCAGCGGAGCCAGTGCGCAGTGCTCGATAAACGGTTTCACGCGGATAATCGCGTTATGTCCCCAGTAGTGCGACTCGCCAAGTTGCCAGAAGTGCAAACCGGCTGTAAACAGTGGCCCATACACGCGGGTCGCGAACTGCTGACAGCGCGCATACAGCGTATCCATACCGGACGCTTTCGGCGACGACTGAATGATCCCGGCGTTCGGGTTGGCTTCCATCAGGCGCACCAGCCCGCACAAACAATCACCGGTCATTACCGAGTCAGCATCCAGCACCACCATGTAGCTGTACTGGCTGCCCCAGCGACGGCAGAAGTCATCGATATTACCGCTTTTACGCTTCACGCGGCGACGGCGGCGGCGATAGAAAATCTGACCTTCGCCACCGACTTCAGCGATAAGCTCCATCCAGGCTTTTTGCTCTGCGACGCAGATATCCGGGTTATAACTGTCACTAAGAATGTAGACATCAAAGTGTTTGGCATTCCCGGTGGCTTTTACTGATTCCCACGTTGCACGCAGGCCAGCAAAAACACGGTTCACGTCTTCGTTACAGATAGGCATGATCAACGCCGTGCGATGCTCCGGGTTTAATGGTTCATCGCCAACTGTTGACGCAGATATACTGTATTTATCGCGACCAATAAGCAGTTGCAGGAAGCCCATTAACGCCGTCCAGAATCCGGCGGACACCCAACAGAACAGTACCGCAAAGAGGATCAGGATACCGGTTTGCAGCATATAAGGCAGAAGCTGCATAAAGGAAACCCACAAATCCTGACCAACCATATCCATAGGATTAATCAGCGCCCAACCCTGATAAGGAAGAATGGTCTTCATATACCAGGTCGCGACGACAGTTTGCGCGAGCGTCAGGATCAACAGAATGTAACGGCGGATGGTACCGACGGTACGCCACTTTTGCTCGCTCTCCTGCTCTTCTTTGGTCAAACGAGCCAGATAGCGCGGCGTGACATCGCGTCCACGCAGGCGATCCCAGAAACGGCCTACCGGGTTGGTACGCCACGGGTCGGGAAACATCGAGGAGCGTTTTGCTTCTGGCATCGCCTTCAGCTGATCGCGCCCTTCGTCGTCTTTAATTAACTGTCCATCAGCAAGTGAATCTGGCCAGGCTTGTTCCAGACGCGCCTTTACCGAGCCTTGCGGGGAATCATCCTCCCGCGCCCAGGTGCGGTGTTCGGCATCCAGCGCCTGATGTACGGCGCGGATATCAGTCTTCGGCAATGCCGCTTTCTCGCTTGCGGCGATGGGCATTGCGTCAATGTACTCAGTTGTCTTATTCATTGGCAGGTAACTGGTAGCTCCAGGTTTCACTCAACGTCTGATCGGCATTCACCAGCGCAGCACGCATTTCAGTGGTTTTCTTGGCATCTTTCACTTTCACACGCATCACCAGACGCCAGCCTTTGGTAACCGGGTTATAGCGCACCGTGCTTTCAACTATCTCACCATTATCACCAATGCTGGTTTGCGCTGTGACCGGGGTATCCTCTGGCAGTTTTTTCATCTCTGCGCCGGTAAAATCGACCACAAAGGCGATAGTACCGTCAGGCTGGCGAATCAGGTTCGACTGCTTCACATCCCCCGTTGAACGACGCGTTTGTTGCACCCATGCGTTATCTGGCGCATGCAGTTTGTCTTCATCACGGCTGAAGGTGATGGTGTATTTAAAGTTCATCTCTTTACCCGGCTCCGGCAGCTGATCCGGCGTCCAGTAAGCGACGATGTTATCGTTGGTTTCATCGTTGGTTGGAATTTCCACCAGCTCAACGCTGCCTTTACCCCACTCCCCTTTCGGAGTCACCCATGCGCTTGGACGAAGATCGTAACGATCATCGAGATCTTCAAAGCGGGAGAAATCACGACCGCGCTGCAACAGACCGAAGCCTTGCGGGTTCTCCATCGAGAAGCTGCTAACCGCTAAATGTTTCGGGTTATTCAACGGACGCCAGATCCATTCGCCATTACCGGCATGGATAGAGAGACCGTTAGAGTCGTGCAACTCCGGACGATAGTTATTTGCAGGCGACGGTTGGTTCGGCCCAAACAGGAACATACTGGTTAACGGTGCACCCCCCAGTTTGCCGACTTTATCGCGCAGATAGATTTTCGACTGCACATCCACAACCGTGTCACGCCCTGGCATAACCACGAATTTGTAAGCACCTGTCGCGCGCGGCGAGTCAAGCAATGCATAAATGGTTAAACGTTTATCAGTCGGTTTTGGACGCTCGATCCAGAACTCTTTGAAGCGTGGAAATTCTTCACCCGATGGCAAGGCGGTATCAATTGCCAGGCCGCGGGCAGAAAGGCCATAAACCTGACCTGCACCAATCACGCGGAAATAGCTGGCCCCGAGCATGCTGACGATTTCATCGTTTTTATCTTTGCTGTTGATCGGGTAAAGCACTTTAAAACCGGCAAAACCAAGGTCTTTTACCGTGTCTTTGTCATGCTGAACATCGCCGAAAGTGAAATAATCCGGGCTGTATTTGATTCGTTTGACTGCGGTGGCAGTCACTTCATTTATTTTGACCGGGGTATCGAAGTACATACCCTGATGGTAGAACTCGAGTTTGAATGGGGTCTTCAGATTGTTCCAGTACGCTTTGTCATGATTAAACTGGATCTGCTGATAGTCCGCGTATTTCATATCGCGGAAAACGGAGGGCAAGTTGCTTTTGGGCGCCTCATAGCCTTTCCCGGCTAAGGATTGAGCTTGCTTTGCGACATCATCAATACTGAAAGCCCAGCTTGAAGATGTATACAGGGTTAACATTACTGCAGCACTCAACCAACGCATTTTCATCATTTGTAGTTTATGTTTCATAATTAGTAAGCACTTCCCCCTTTGTGTGCTTATATCGATCCGATCCATTTTAATGGATAACCAGCCATTCCGACAACAGAATCCCGGTATCGTTCAGCACGCTGGCTCATGGATTAAGCACCTGATTGCAACCGTTTTCACTTTCCGTGCTTCTCCTAAAGACAGAAGCATCGACTTCGTGTAGGGTTTGCCAGCAATTTTATTTATCAACCGTCTTACAGACGCTTCCATTCTGGTTAGTGGTAGCGATTATGCTATGCATAAAAACCTTGAAGCCTGCGCCTGGCGCGGTCAGGTCGGTGTCGCTATGGCAACAAGCCTAAAGGCATAACCCGACAGGGATAAGACGAAAAATCCGAGATTAGTTAACCATATATGAATCCAGTACCCGCGCAACGTGAATATTTCCTCGACTCCATCCGCGCCTGGCTGATGTTGTTAGGGATCCCTTTTCATATTTCTTTAATCTATTCGAGCCATACATGGCATGTGAATAGCGCCGAACCGTCATTGTGGCTGACCCTTTTTAATGACTTCATCCACTCGTTCCGCATGCTGGTATTTTTCGTTATATCCGGCTACTTTTCCTACATGCTTTTTTTACGCTATCCCTTGAAAAAATGGTGGAAAGTACGTGTCGAACGTGTAGGTATCCCGATGTTAACAGCCATCCCCTTACTGACATTGCCGCAATTTATTATGCTGCAATACGTCAAAGGGAAAGCGGAAAGTTGGCCTGGGCTGTCATTGTATGACAAATATAATACGTTGGCCTGGGAATTAATATCACACCTGTGGTTTTTACTGGTGTTAGTAGTCATGACGACGCTGTGCGTATGGATATTTAAACGCATCAGAAATAATTTAGAAAATTCTGATAAAACGAATAAAAAATTCTCGATGGTAAAACTATCGGTGATTTTTTTATGCCTCGGCATCGGCTATGCGGTAATAAGAAGAACGATTTTTATTGTGTATCCGCCCATTCTGAGTAATGGCATGTTCAATTTTATTGTCATGCAAACGCTATTTTATTTGCCGTTCTTTATCCTCGGTGCACTGGCTTTCATTTTCCCTCATCTTAAAGCCTTGTTTACCACGCCGTCTCGTGGCTGTACCCTTGCAGCAGCATTGGCATTTGTCGCTTATTTACTCAACCAACGCTATGGCAGTGGCGATGCCTGGATGTACGAAACCGAGTCGGTGATCACCATGGTCCTCGGTCTGTGGATGGTGAATGTGGTCTTCTCCTTTGGCCACCGTTTGCTTAACTTCCAGTCAGCGCGGGTGACTTACTTTGTTAACGCATCGCTATTTATCTATCTGGTTCACCACCCGTTAACGCTGTTTTTCGGCGCATACATTACACCGCACATCACCTCCAACTGGCTTGGTTTTCTCTGTGGCCTGATATTCGTAGTAGGGATTGCGATAATTCTGTATGAAATTCATTTACGCATCCCGTTACTGAAGTTTTTGTTTTCTGGTAAACCGGTTGTTAAGCGTGAGAACGATAAAGCACCAGCCCGTTAAGCCACATTTACAATAACCATTCCACGGGCAATATCGACGCCAGTCTGACCATAACCCGCTTCCAGAAACTGGTGGCGGGTTCTTTTTTGAGAATAATCTCTTTCTTTGCATGACGATCAACCCAGTTGATCCGTCCCCACCTGTCCAGACGGAGCTGCCAGGCCGCATCATACTGGCTCTGTATAAAGCGTTTATCAATTAACTGTGCCAGCGTTTCGCTCTCTATCACGAAGCCCATTTCAGTATTGAGCAATGTCGAACGTGGATCGAAATTGAAAGAGCCGATAAACACCGTTTTACCATCGATGCTAAAGGTTTTAGCATGCAGGCTGGCACCGGAATTACCGGTTATGCCGCGATCGTGTAACGTACTACTTTGTTCACGCGTCGGCTTGAGTTCATATAATTCCACGCCATAGCGGAGCAATTTTTTGCGCCAGCGCGCGTATCCGGCATGGACGACAGCAACATCGTTAGCGGCAAGAGAATTGGTTAGGATCGCAATCTTTACCCCTTTTCTCACCATCCGTAAGAGTTGCGCCACACCTGCGCGTGTCGGTACAAAATAGGAAGAGATAATATCGATGCGTTCACTGGGTGAGCCCATGATATCGAACAGGCGCTGCGGTAACAGTGAATGCCGTTTTGCCTTGCCCTCCCCTTTCGCCGGATCATCACTTAATAAACGTGTTTTCGCCCAGATAAGCGGCAACGTTCCATCAACCAGATGATTTATAAACGGACTGGATTCCATTTGGCGTAAGTAACGATGCGTCATGGCATCGTTATGCCAGGAGGCGGGTAACTCGATGCGATCCGCCATTTCACCTTCCGGGACATCCAGCACCTGCTGTAAGGGTGAAACCGATTTGCAATACCAGTAGCGGGCGAAATCATCGGCAACGTCCTCTACCACGGGTCCTATTGCCATAACATCTAAATCCGAAAAAAGTGGCTCTTCCCCTGCCCCAAAATAGGCATCACCAATATTTCGTCCTCCCACCAAGGTAACCACGCCATCGACAGTGAAACTTTTATTGTGCATACGGCGATTGAGACGGGAAAAGTCGGTGATATAACCAAGCGGACGCAGCAAGCGAAACGAGAAAGGATTAAAAAGCCGGACTTCAATGCGGGGATGGCTGTCAAGCAAGCGTAAAATATCGTCAAGTCCGGGCGTATTGTTGTCGTCCAGCAACAAACGGACGCGAACGCCACGCTTTGCTGCGGCTAACAGGGCGGAAAACAGTAACCGACCCGACATATCGTCCTGCCAGATGTAATACTGAACATCCAGCGTATGCTCTGCCATTTCGGCCAGACGATACCGGGCGGCAAACGCATCCAGACTTTTCTCCAGAGGGAAAAGACCACACTGACCGGGATGTTGCGAACACAGTGGCAGCACCGCGCTCGCCAGCCGGGGCAAATCATTCATCTCCTTGTTGGGTAAGGAGTCTTTCGTAGAGGTGGGCGTTTTCTTCATCATAACAGACAAAGTATACCTGTTCGGGTAAAGCGTGACGGGTAATAAATTCTGAAACGGTTTTTACTGCGATTTCAGCCGCTGCCGCACGAGGGTAACCATAAACCCCAGTACTGATTGCAGGAAATGCCACTGACGTATAGCTGTTTGCCGCCACCAGTCGCAGACTATTGAGATAGGCATCCTGCAAAAGCTGGTCTTCGTTTTGTTCACCACCACGCCAGACTGGCCCGACGGTGTGTACTACGGCTTTAGCGGGAAGATCGCCTGCAAGCGTAATAACGGCATGCCCCGTAGGGCAATCGCCCTGCTGTTGCCTGACTTTTAAACAGGCATCCAGCAGGGCCGGACCCGCTGCGCGATGAATGGCCCCATCGACGCCGCCGCCTCCCATTAATGACGGATTAGCCGCATTCACAATCACATCAACGGCCAGTTTGGTAATATCACCCTGCACAACATGAATACGCGTTTTCATAACGCCTCCTTAACACCTTCTTGTTTCTTAAGTGTACAGCAGGCTTTTTGGTTAAATCGCATTTTTCTACTCAGCAACGTGCGTTGTTCAGAAACTTAGTTATATTCGATGTTCATTACAGCCAGCTTTTTCTGTTTATCAATATACTGCACTTTTACTGAGGCTACTTGCGCGTTTTTGACATTGCCGCTCATTAACGCTTTGCTGGAATAGGTTTTTCCCGGAACAGAACCATTCTGTGGGCAGTTCATTTCTACGGGTGATGACTGGGTGCTGACGTCACATGCCGGTTCCACAATTTGGCCATAAAAATGGATCACGCCCCCTTGCGCGGTGCTTCCTGCGATGGCAATAAAAGGAAAAAACAAACTGCCGAGCATAAGAGAGTTTAAAAAAGGTCTGAACATTTATTCTATTTCCTCAATGATTAGTCATCCTTGAGGGTTGTGTTATCCATACTTTCAGGTTGGCTGATTCGCAGCAGACCATTCTCTCCAGATTCATCTTATGCTCGACATTTCAACAAATTAAGACTTTTCTGAAGAGGGCGGCCATTGTTGTGATAAATGAAGTGCCTGTCCATCAGAAACAGTAACAACTATTTTCACCCGATCTTCCGGGGAAATATTTAAACTCAACTTCGTCAAAGCAATAGGTTGATTAGCAGGCAATGAGAGGGTCTTTTCTTGCTTCGTCTGACTTTGCCCTGAACCGCCTTCGCGCAGGGACATGAACCGCCCCGGGTTTCCTGGAGAGTGTTTTATCTGTGAACTCAGGCTGCCAGATCATCGTTTCCGATGGAAGCATAATAAGCTTTTTCTGCTTCTGCCGGAGGGATGTGGCCCAGCCTTTCCAGCAATCGTCGATTATTATACCAGTCCACCCACGTGAGTGTGGCCAGTTCCACTTCTGCACGGTTTTTCCAGCTCTTACGGTGTATTACCTCCGCTTTGTAAAGACCATTGATGCTCTCCGCCATCGCGTTGTCATACGAGTCGCCTGTACTTCCTGTTGATGCCAGTAATCCGGCTTCCTTAAGCCGCTGTGTGTAGGCCAGCGATACATACTGAGAACCTTT
>NZ_MIIV01000074.1:0-8919 GCF_001743015.1 Shigella sp. FC1567 | reverse complement strand
AGTCTGACATCAAGAGCGCGGTAGCCTTTTTTAATATTTCATTCTCCATTTCAATGCGTTGTAGCTTTTTCCTCAGCTTACGTATTTCGATTTGTTCTGGTGTTATCGGAGAGGCTTTTGGTGTTTTGCCCTGACGCTCATCACGCAGTTGTTTGACCCATCTTGTCATTGTGGAAAGGCCAACATCCATAGCTTTGGCGGCATCTGCCACCGTGTATTTCTGGTCAACAACCAGTTGAGCGGATTCGCGTTTAAACTCTGCGCTAAAATTTCTTTTTTTCATTGGAGCACCTGTGTTGTTCTGAGGTGAGCATATCACCTCTGTTCAGGTGGCCAAATTCAGTGTGCCACTTCATTATGCTCTCGGCAAAATCGCGATGTTGTTTAGTTGACGATGTGTTTTTTGCGCCGATGCCGGATGCAGCGTTTACGCCGCATCCGGCAGCCGTGTTTATGGGATCTCAATGGCTAAATAATCGCTCGCCCGCCGCCGAACTTCATCCACGCGGGCCATGTCGTTTGACTGTAGCGCCGCATCAAAATCGGTGATCACCCGGCCAATCTCTTCTCGCTCGTCACCCAGCGCTCGCGCCCACAACTCTTCCAGTTTGGCTTTAAAGGTGCGATTGATGAGCATATCGCGCGGATAAATTTTCAATGCGGATAACCGCGTCCGACTCTCTTCAATCTGCTGCGCGCTCAATGTTACCGGGCTGTGGTTAATCACTCTGGACTTAACGCTGCCGTCTTCCAGAAGCACGTCAACTTCAAGCAACCCGTTGATATCATAACTAAAGCGAATATCAATCGACTGATAAGCCCCGGTTTTCTTCAACGGCACATCGAAGGATTCAACCAGAATGTTATTTTTAACTTTGTGGTTTTCTCCCTGATAGACGTTAACCGTAATTGAATCCTGCTCCGGGTGCATGGTCGAGTAAGTTTCTACACGCGACACCGGTACTGTGGTGTTTCGTTCAATAATCGGCGAGAAAATGCCGGAAACGCCCTGGCGGTTAACTTCAACGCCCAACGAGTAAGGGCAAATATCAGTGAGGATTACCTCTTCAATATCTTCACTGCGTAAGCGGCAGGCGGCCTGGATTGCTGCGCCCAGCGCGACAATGGTGCTCGGATCGTAACTTTGATACGGTAATTTGCCAAACAGACGCACGGCGATTCGCTGCACCAGCGGCATTTGTGACGCGCCGCCAACCAGCACCAGACTGTCGATTTGACTCGGCTTCAGACGCGCATCGCGCAACGCCTGTTCAATCGGCACTCGCAAGCGATTGAGCAGCGGCAACCACAAATCTTCCAGTTCGTTCTCGTAAAATTCGCATTCCCGCGTTTCTTCCTGATACTGCCAGCGAATGTGCAATGGCGATTGATTGCTACATTTTGCCGCTTCCACACAGGCGTACAAGGCTGCCAGTTCACTCTCGTTAAGCGTGGTCCTGGCAACTTCCGCGCGTTTTAAAACCTCATCGACCAGCATATGGGTAAAATCTTCGCCACCGAGGAAGCTATCGCCAGCGGAGGCGTGAATTTCAATCACCGGCGTGGCGTACTCAAGCACCGTAACGTCAAACGTGCCGCCACCGAGATCAAAAACCAGCGAGCGGGTATTTTGTTGCGTATGCAGGCCATATGCCATCGCAGCTGCTGTGGGTTCATTAATTAAGCGTACCGCATTTAACCCGGCTAACTCCGCAGCTAAACGGGTATGCTTGCGTTGTTCATCGCTGAAATAAGCCGGAACGGAGATCACCACATCTTTAATCGGACGTTGCAGAAATTCTTCGGCATCTTCTTTTAATGAGCGTAATACCAAAGAGGACAGTTCTGGCGCGTTAAATGTGTCGCTGCCTAACCGCCAGTTGGTATTACTGCCCATTGCGCGTTTAAATAACGCTGCCGTTTTATCCGGATGCGAAGTACGCCGTGATACAGCCGGTTTTCCGACTAAAATATGATTATTTTCATCCATGCTAATTATGGATGGTGTTAAATATTCACCGAACTTATTTGGAATTAATTGCGCGGCACCGTCTTTCCAGACGGCAATTAAACTATTGGTAGTGCCGAGATCGATACCAATGGTGAGTTCTGCATTATCCATTGCATTTATATCTTGAAAGAAAAAGAGATAAACAGATTAAGACCACCCAGGTAACGCGTGGTGATCTTAATCAATGACGTGTGTTAAGCGTAAAATTTCAGACGATCAGCCAGTAAATCAACAAAGCCCTGACGATCAACATCGACCATTACAGTGGCATTCGGTTTATTGTCAGTCAGATAATAATAATCAACAACCGTCATACCCTGGGTATATTTCCCCTGTGTTTCCACGCCAACCCAGCGCTCAACAGTGGTAAACAACTCGGGTTTCAACAGCCAGGCGATGGTGCATGGGTCATGCAGCGGTGCACCGACAAAGCCCCATTTTTCGTCTTTATGATATTCGAGGAAGAAATCCAGCAGTTCGGCAACAATGGTTGAAACAGGGTTGCCAATCGCGCGGAAACGCTCGGTGTCTTCAATGTGGATTTGCGCTTTATGAGTAACATCCAGACCGGCCATCACCACTGGGATCCCTGACTGGAAGACAATTTCTGCCGCTTCCGGGTCAACGTAAATATTAAATTCAGCCGCAGGCGTCCAGTTACCAAGCCCCATTGCGCCGCCCATAATCACGATACGGGCAATTTTGCTATGCAGTTCCGGATGGCTATTGAGCAGCAAGGCAACGTTAGTTTGCGGTCCGGTAGACACAATCGTGACAGGTTCCGCACTTTCGCGCAGCGTTTTCGCCATCAGCTCTACCGCCGTACAGTTTTGCGGTGCGAACGTCGGTTCCGGTAATGCCGGGCCATCCAGACCGCTTTCGCCGTGCACATTGTCCGCGATAATCAACTCACGCATTAACGGTTTTACCGCGCCGCCTGCTACCGGAATATCGGTGCGATTAAGCAAGGTCAGCATACGCAGAACATTGCGTAAGGTTTTTTCTGGTGTCTGGTTTCCGGCGGAAGACGTAATTGCTTTGACATCAAGCTCTGGTGAGGCGAGGGCGAGAACTATTGCGATAGCGTCGTCATGACCTGGGTCGCAATCTAACAGAATTGGCAGTGCCATTGTTGCTCCTTGTTGTGTGCTTCTTTGCGACAAGGGTAACGCCAGGATGTAACAGATACGAGGGGCGAAACGATAAAGCGTGAGATGGCGCGCACTTGGGTATGCGCGCCAGAGTGATTAATGCAGGATTTTCGCGAGGAAGTCTTTCGCGCGGTCCGATTTCGGATCATCGAAGAAAGCGTCTTTCGGCGAGTCTTCGACAATTTTACCCTCGTCCATAAAGATCACCCGATTCGCCACTTTGCGGGCAAAGCCCATTTCGTGGGTCACCACCATCATGGTCATTCCTTCGTTCGCCAGTTCCACCATCACGTCCAGCACTTCGTTGATCATCTCCGGATCCAGCGCCGATGTCGGTTCGTCGAACAGCATCGCAATAGGATCCATACACAACGCGCGAGCGATTGCCACACGCTGCTGCTGACCGCCGGAAAGCTGCGCCGGAAATTTATTGGCATGTGCGGAAAGTCCCACGCGCTCCAGCAATTTCAATGCTTTTTCACGAGCGGGCGCTTTATCGCGTTTAAGCACTTTCACCTGCGCCAGAGTCAGGTTTTCAATAATCGACAAATGGGGGAACAACTCAAAATGCTGGAACACCATCCCGACGCGGGAACGCAGCTTTGCCAGATCGGTTTTCTTGTCATTAACCACGATACCATCGACGGTGATTTCACCTTGCTGCACTGGTTCGAGGCCGTTGACGGTTTTAATCAGCGTTGATTTGCCGGAACCAGACGGGCCGCAAACCACCACCACTTCGCCTTTTTTCACTTCGGTTGAGCAGTCGGTCAGCACCTGAAAGTGACCATACCATTTTGAAACATTTTTCAGGGTAATCATTATGCTGTCCTTCTTTTCAAGTAGCTGACCAACAACGACGCGCTAAGACTAATAACGAAATAAACAAATCCGGCAAACAGGATCATCTCAACCTGCGTACCATCACGCTCACCAATGGTTGAGGCGGTACGGAAGAAATCGGCCAGAGATAACACATACACCAGTGAGGTATCCTGGAACAGTACGATGCCCTGAGTGAGCAGAAGCGGCACCATCGCGCGGAACGCCTGCGGCAGAATAATCAGTTTCATCGACTGCCAGTGAGTCATTCCCAACGCCAGCGCGGCGCTCGACTGACCACGAGAAATACTTTGAATACCAGCACGGATAATCTCTGAATAGTAGGCCGCTTCAAACATCGAAAACGCCACCATCGCCGAAATTAAACGGATATCATTTTTTGGTGATAATCCCAGCACGTTTTGCAGAAAACCTGGCACGATCAGGTAAAACCACAGCAAAACCATAACTAAAGGAATCGAGCGGAATATGTTAACGTAGGCTTTGGCAAACCACGCTACGGGCGCAAAGCTGGACAAGCGCATCACCGCCAGCATGGTGCCCCACAAAATACCAATCACGACTGCCGTGACGGTGATTTTCAGCGTGATCACCAGCCCGTCGAGCAGATATGGCAAGGAAGGGACAATGGAACTCCAGTCAAACTCGTACATTATTTGCCCCCCATGTTGCCAGGCAGGCGAACTTTACGTTCAACCAGCGTCATTACCAGCATGATAATCGCGTTAATCAACACATACGCCAGCGTAATAGCGGTAAACGACTCCCAGGCGTGGGCTGAGTAATCAAGCAATTTACCCGCCTGCGCCGCCATATCCACCAGACCAATAGTCGAGGCGATGGCGGAGTTTTTCACCAGGTTCATCATCTCGGAAGTCATCGGCGGGACGATAACGCGATAAGCATTAGGCAGCAGTACGTATCGATAAGCCTGCGGTAGCGTCAGGCCCATCGCCAGCGCGGCATTTTTTTGCCCACGCGGCAACGACTGAATGGCGGCGCGTACCTGTTCGCAAACACGGGCGGCGGTAAACAGCCCCAGGCAGAGCATGGATGAAAGGAAAAACTGAATATTGGGATCCAGCTCGGCCTTAAACCACATGCCGATTTTCTCAGGCAACAGCTCCGGGATCACCAGATACCAGGTAAAGAATTGCACAATCAACGGCACGTTGCGGAACAGTTCGACATACAACGTACCCAGACCGGAGAGAAAACGGTTTGGAACGGTACGTAAAATGCCGAAAAATGAACCGACGAGGAAAGCGATAATCCAGGCGCAGATCGACAAAGCGATCGTCACCTGAAAACCACTCCAGATCCAACCAAGATAGGTGGTGTTGCCGAACGGGGCTTGTTGTAAAAAAATACCCCAGTTCCAGTCTATAGACATAAATCTACTCCAGAAAAAAGAGGGTAGCAGCGTTAACTGCTACCCTCGAAGATTGTTACCCAGCGTATTGCGGTTTTCAGGCCCGATGGGGAACGACCATCAGGCGTATAGTCTGTCCGTGCTACGTAACAATCGAGAGGGCTGGAATTTCCGCCCCTGGTTCTTGTAATTAGTTCAGTGCTTTGTCATTCGGTTCTTTGAACAGTGCTTTCATTTCGTCTGACAGTTCGAAATTCATGTTCAGGTTTTTCGGCGGAATTGGATTTTTGAACCATTTATCAAACCATTTTTCCGCTTCACCGGAAGTCTGCACCTGAGCGATAGTGTCATCCATCAGCTTTTTGAACTGCGGATCATCTTTACGCAACATGCAACCGTAGGCTTCCTGAGACTGCGGCTTGCCGACGATATCCCAGTTGTCTGGTTTCTTCGCTTTCGCACGTTCACCGGCCAGCAGGGCATCATCCATCATAAAGGCAACGGCACGACCGCTTTCCAGGGTGCGGAAAGAGTCACCGTGATCTTTGGCGCTGATGATGCGCATATTCATTTTTTGCTCTTCATTCAGTTTGTTGAGCAAAACTTCAGAGGTAGTGCCGGAAGTGACGACTACGGCTTTGTCTTTCAGGTCGGCAAAATCTTTGATATCGCCGCCCTTTTTGGTCAGCAGGCGCGTACCGACCACGAAAATAGTATCAGAGAAAGCCGCCTGTTTTTGGCGTTCGACGTTGTTGGTGGTAGAACCACATTCAAAATCGAAAGTGCCGTTTTGCAGCAGTGGAATACGGTTTTGTGAGGTAATCGGAATCAGTTTTACCTGCAAGTCCGGTTTGTTGAGTTTCTTTTTCACTGCTTCAACAATGGCGTTGGAGTAATCCTGCGAGTAACCCACCACTTTTTGCTGATTGTCGTAATAAGAGAAAGGTACTGAAGATTCACGGTGACCGACGACAATCACACCGTTTTTGGCGATTTTGTCCAGCGTACTGCCTGCTGCCGGGGCGGCGTCATCTGCCTGTGCCAGTCCTGCGGAAAGCGCCAGGGCGAGGATTGCTGTGGCAGGTTTACGTAATTGCATATCCAACTCCTTTATCTTCTGCGTTAAGAACGCATGGATACCCGTTGTGAGTGTTTGTGTTGTTATCGTCTGCAACTTTATTGTGCAGTGTTGTGCCTGTTAGGTAACATTTAGTTTGGCTAAATGTAAAGATATTGCTGTTTTATTGTTTGTTTTTGCGAGATGCGCCGCACCATTCCGAAGCAAAATTCTTAAACCGCACCTTTTTGGTGCTACCGCTGATTTGTGGTGGTGCAACCTGGTTGCGTCGCGGCTGATTTCATCGCTTACACAGTAAATAAAGCAACTTACATGCCAAAAAATACTTAGGGGCAAATTAATTACGATTGTAATTTTAGGCTGAAAAAGTCATATTTCGGACAGAATTATCTTTTCGGCATGGGACGTTTGCCGGGATGATAACTGCACACGGGAAAAATGCTTTTTACCTGTCTTTTCAAGGAAGAAACACCTTATGTCTGCATCTTCGGTTAAGCCGTTAAATGTTCAATTACCCGCAATAACCCTTATCCTTTTTGCACTCTGTATTGGGATATTTTGTTATCTCGCACAATGGATGAGTTATGAAGAGGTCGATCAATCCGCACTTATCCATCTCGGCGCAAACGTTGCGCCTCTTACTTTGTCGGGTGAACCCTGGCGCTTATTGAGCAGTATCTTTCTGCACAGTAGTGTTTCTCATCTGCTGATGAATATGTTTGCATTCCTGGTCGTGGGAGGCGTGGCGGAACAGATTCTGGGGAAATGGCGACTCCTGATTACCTGGTTATTCTCCGGCGTCTTTGGTGGGCTCATCAGCGCCTGTTATGCGTTACGCGATAGTGATCAGATAGTCATCAGCGTTGGGGCATCCGGGGCAATTATGGGAATAGCTGGCGCTGCGATAGCAACACAGCTTGCTTCAGGTGCGGGCACATACCATAAAAACCAGCGGCGAGTATTTTCTCTGTTGGGTATGGTGGCGCTGACACTGTTGTATGGTGCCCGGCAAACAGGAATAGATAATGCTTGTCACATTGGCGGCCTGATTGCGGGTGGCGCGTTGGGTTGGCTGAGCGCGCGTTTATCTGGGCAAAACCGACTCGTTACGGAAGGCGGGATTATTGTTGCGGGCAGTCTTCTTCTGACCGGGGCTATCTGGCTTGCGCAGCAGCAGATGGATGAGTCAGTTTTACAAGTCAGGCAAAGCCTGCGTGAAGCGTTTTATCCACAGGAGATTGAACAAGAGCGACGGCAAAAAAAGCAGCAGTTAGCGGAGGAACGCAACGCCCTCAGGGAAACATTATCCGCTCCGGTAAGTCGTGAACAGGCCAGTGGTGATTTGCTCGCTGAGATTGCCGATATCCATGATATGGCGATCAGTCGGGATGGTAATATGTTGTATGCCGCAATTGAAAACACGAACAGCATTGTTGTTTTCGACCTCGGACAAAAGAAAATCCTGCATACCTTTACAGCGCCCATAGCGAAAGAAAAGTCAGTCAAACATTGTGGTGGCTGTAAAGATCAGGGCGTCAGATCGCTGGCATTAAGCCCGGATGAAAAGTTGATTTATGCGACTTCATTTGAAGCGAATGCGTTATCGGTCATTAACGTGGCGACAGGGGAGATTATTCAGTCGATTACCACCGGTGCACATCCTGACAGCCTTATCCTCTCGCGTGATGGCACAAAAGCCTGGGTGATGAATCGCACCAGTAATAGTGTGTCAGCGATTGATCTGGTGACTTATCAGCATGTGGCGGATATCCCGCTGGAGAAATACGACGGGGCGGGGACGAGCGGTAAACCAGGCGCCTGGGTTATGGCACTTTCCCCGGATGAAAGAACATTACTGGTTCCGGGAGCAGGCAGAGGTAACATCGTGCGGATCAATACCATCACGCATCAGAAAGAAGACTTTCCCGCAGGTGATGCGCGTGGAACGATATCGGCGATGCGTTTTCGACCTGAAAACGGCGAGGTTATTTTTGCAGATAGTCAGGGGATTTCACGTATAAGCGTAGGGGATCAACAAGCCAGCATTATGACGCAATGGTGTAGCAGGAGCGTTTATTCCGTTGAGGGTATTAGCCCGGACGGTCAATATTTAGCGTTGGTGTCATATGGCCTGCAAGGTTATGTCATCCTGCTCAATATTAATGCCGGGCAGATTATTGGCGTTTATCCTGCCAGCTACGTTAATCACCTTCGTTTTTCGGTAATGCTGCCAACTTACTGATTTAGTGTATGATGGTGATTTTAAGGTGCTTGCGTGGCTTCCATTTCCATCAGATGTCCTTCCTGCTCCGCTACTGAAGGCGTGGTGCGTAACGGCAAAAGCACTGCCGGACATCAGCGCTATCTCTGCTCTCATTGCCGTAAAACATGGCAACTACAGTTCACTTACACCGCCTCTCAGCCCGGTACGCACCAGAAAATCATTGATATGGCCATGAATGGC
>NZ_MIIV01000073.1:0-9176 GCF_001743015.1 Shigella sp. FC1567 | reverse complement strand
TCGGCCTTTGAGGTCGTGGTATGGATGACGGATGGCTGGCCGCTGTATGAATCACGCCTGAAGGGAAAGCTGCACGTTATCAGCAAGCGTTACACTCAGCGCATTGAGCGACATAATCTGAATCTGAGACAACATCTGGCAAGGCTGGGACGGAAGTCACTGTCGTTCTCAAAATCGGTGGAGCTGCATGACAAGGTCATCGGGCATTATCTGAACATAAAACACTATCAGTAAGTTGGAGTCATTACCTCAGAGTACGGGACTTTATCTCTGATGCGGCGAACGTATTTTTTAGCCTCGAGTTGATACTGGCCTGCCGAATTAATAAACGAGAAATTCATGCCGCCTTTATCCGCTTCTTTGGCCTGCGCCACCAGCGTTTCCAGTTCAGACACTTTCTTCATTGCCGCATCAACATCAAACTTCTCTTGCGATATCAGGTTATTAATTTGTTTCGCTGAAATCATGACTGCCAGAGAATAGTAGTGGAATATTTTCCCTTCTCTTTCTTCAATATTTTTCAGTTCCGCAAGCTGGCGCTTATCGTTAATTTCCTGAATCGCCGCATGATAAGATTCTGCTACAGGTTCAAAGGCTTCCAGATTTTTTAAGAATGTCTGGTGCAGCGTTTTCCCTTTCGCAAACGCATCGTCTTTATAATTTTCCTGGGTGTAATATTTATCCATTTCGTTAATGGTATTACCCAACGCCACGGCAGCATCGATATAACTCACCGCCACGCCATCAATTGGTTGCAGCGCAGGCGTTAACGCCACAGCACTTTTTACGCCTTTTTCACACTCAGCGAGGTTGGATTCACTAATGCCGTAGATGCCATAAACAGTACGCTCTTCACCGGTAGGCCCCTGTTTAAAATCTTTCAGCCAGTCAACATAACGCGCCAGACTGCGCTGTACAGGGATCTGTAACTTGTTATAGCACTTGATATAGACATCCATTTTTTCGTCGAAAACCGCTTGTTCATCGACCACCGGTTGCGCAGGTGTTTCAGGTTTAGCTTCTGCTTTTGCAACGGGAGCTTCAGGAGCTGGTGCGGCAGGTTGACTATTGGCAGGCGGGGGCGTTTCTGTTTCGGCTTTTTTATCATCACAACCCGTCAGACCGAGGGCCATGATGGCGACTATAATAGCGGAAGATAATAAATTCCTTTTCATTTAATTGCCTTATAAATATATAGATAAGAGAGTGAACATAATAAATGAAAAAAGAAAACGCCACTACACGCGTTTTATTTATAAATAAAAATAATAAAATTCACGAAATGAATAAGTCCTGCAATTTAATATATATCGCAGGACTTATTTTAATTAATTGCTCAAACGCTGCGGATGGGTATAAACCGTTGCCCGACCCGGTTTACAAAAACCTACCAGTGTCAGATTACAGCGCTCAGCCACTTCTACAGCAAGCGTGGTCGCGGCAGACACCGCAAACAAAATCTCTACGCCGCACATCGCCGACTTTTGCACCATTTCATAACTGGCACGACTGGAAACCAGTACCGCACCTTGCTGCCAGCTTTCCCCTTCTTGTGACCGGCGGCCTAACAGTTTGTCCAGCGCCACATGGCGCCCCACGTCTTCATGCCCGCCGACCAGTTCGCCAGATGGCAACATCCAGGCAGCGGCGTGAGTACAACCAGTCAGTTGCCCCACTGGCTGAAAATCGTTGAGATGACGTAATGCATCATCCAGTTTGTTGAGATCAAACGTCTGGGTGAACGGTAGCGGCTGCACCGGTTTTCCGATGTCATTAAGTTGCTCCACGCCGCATACGCCACAGCCCGTACGTCCCGCCAGCGCCCGGCGGCGCTCCTTCAACCCCATAAAGCGGCGGCTGGAAAGCTCAATTTGTACTTCAAGACCATTACAGGAAGGAACGACATCCATGCCGAAGATATCGCGCGGACTTTCGATAATCCCCTCGGAAAGCGAAAAACCGAGCGCAAAGTACTCAAGGTCTTTGGGCGACGCCATCATCACCACATGCGAAATGCCGTTGTAGACCAGCGCAACGGGAACTTCTTCCGCGACCTCATCTAACCGTGGGTGTTGTAAATCATCACGCCGCCATAACTCAATTTGACGAACACCTGTGATATTTGTCACATTTTCGATTTCTTTTCGCTGTGTTTTTTTCACTTTCTCTTAACCAGATAAGAACACACACACCAACATTATGGTATTCTGTTACAAACCCTTCCTGGATGGAGGGAAATCGAGCCAATTCTGGACCTTTGCGGCCCCTTCCGCAAAGAAAAATAACTCCCACTCCCTGCACACGCAGCAAGCGAATGTAAATGGGACGTGACAATGTCGAAACAAGGAGCAATCCATGCAGGTCAGCAGAAGGCAGTTCTTTAAGATCTGCGCTGGCGGTATGGCAGGCACCACGGCAGCGGCACTAGGTTTTGCACCCAGCGTAGCACTCGCGGAAACCCGGCAGTATAAACTGCTGCGCACCCGCGAAACCCGTAATACCTGCACCTATTGTTCCGTAGGCTGTGGGCTGTTGATGTACAGCCTCGGTGACGGAGCAAAAAACGCCAAAGCATCTATCTTCCATATCGAAGGCGATCCGGATCACCCGGTCAACCGCGGTGCACTTTGTCCGAAAGGCGCTGGCCTGGTGGATTTCATCCACTCCGAAAGCCGTCTGAAGTTTCCGGAATACCGTGCGCCAGGTTCTGATAAATGGCAGCAAATCAGTTGGGAAGAGGCGTTTGATCGCATCGCCAAACTGATGAAAGAAGACCGCGATGCTAACTACATTGCGCAAAACGCCGAAGGCGTGACTGTTAACCGCTGGCTCTCCACCGGGATGCTGTGTGCTTCCGCGTCGAGTAACGAAACCGGCTATTTAACGCAAAAATTCTCCCGCGCGCTGGGTATGCTCGCGGTCGACAACCAGGCGCGTGTCTGACACGGACCAACGGTAGCAAGTCTTGCTCCAACATTTGGTCGCGGTGCGATGACCAACCACTGGGTCGACATCAAGAACGCCAACCTCGTCGTGGTGATGGGCGGTAACGCCGCTGAAGCTCACCCGGTCGGGTTCCGCTGGGCGATGGAAGCCAAAATTCACAACGGCGCGAAGCTGATTGTGATCGATCCTCGCTTTACGCGTACGGCGGCGGTAGCTAACTACTATGCCCCTATTCGTTCCGGTACTGACATTGCTTTCCTGTCAGGCGTATTGCTGTACCTGCTGAACAATGAAAAATTCAACCGCGAATACACCGAAGCCTATACCAACGCCAGCCTGATCGTGCGTGAGGATTACGGCTTTGAAGATGGCCTTTTCACCGGCTATGACGCGGAAAAACGCAAGTACGATAAATCCTCCTGGACTTACGAACTGGACGAAAACGGCTTCGCCAAACGCGATACCACGCTGCAACATCCGCGCTGCGTGTGGAACTTGCTGAAACAGCACGTTTCCCGCTACACGCCAGATGTGGTTGAAAACATCTGTGGTACGCCAAAAGACGCGTTCCTGAAAGTCTGCGAATACATCGCAGAAACCAGTGCTCACGATAAAACTGCCTCGTTCCTGTATGCCCTCGGCTGGACGCAACACTCCGTTGGTGCGCAAAACATTCGTACGATGGCGATGATCCAGCTGCTGCTCGGCAATATGGGGATGGCAGGCGGCGGCGTTAACGCCCTGCGCGGTCACTCCAATATTCAGGGGCTGACGGACCTGGGGCTGCTGTCGCAGAGCCTGCCAGGTTACATGACGCTGCCAAGCGAGAAGCAGACCGATCTGCAAACCTACCTTACCGCCAACACGCCAAAACCGCTGCTGGAAGGCCAGGTAAACTACTGGGGCAACTACCCGAAATTCTTCGTCTCTATGATGAAGGCCTTCTTTGGTGATAAAGCGACGGCGGAAAATAGCTGGGGCTTTGACTGGTTGCCGAAGTGGGATAAAGGCTACGACGTCCTGCAATACTTCGAGATGATGAAAGAGGGCAAGGTCAATGGCTATATCTGCCAGGGTTTTAACCCTGTTGCCTCATTCCCGAACAAAAACAAAGTGATCGGTTGTCTGTCGAAACTGAAGTTCCTCGTCACCATCGACCCGCTGAACACTGAAACCTCTAACTTCTGGCAGAACCACGGTGAGCTGAACGAAGTTGACTCGTCGAAGATCCAGACCGAAGTGTTCCGTCTGCCATCGACCTGCTTCGCAGAAGAGAACGGTTCAATCGTTAACTCAGGTCGCTGGTTGCAGTGGCACTGGAAAGGTGCGGACGCCCCGGGGATTGCGCTGACTGACGGTGAGATCCTCTCCGGTATCTTCCTGCGCTTGCGCAAGATGTATGCCGAACAGGGTGGCGCGAACCCGGATCAGGTGCTGAACATGACCTGGAACTACGCCATTCCGCATGAGCCGAAGTCGGAAGAAGTAGCGATGGAGAGCAACGGTAAGGCGCTGGCCGATATTACCGATCCGGCAACCGGTGCGGTTATCGTCAAGAAAGGCCAACAACTTAGCTCGTTCGCCCAATTGCGCGATGACGGTACAACCTCCTGTGGCTGCTGGATTTTCGCCGGTAGCTGGACGCCGGAAGGCAACCAGATGGCGCGTCGTGATAACGCCGATCCGTCTGGCCTCGGTAACACGCTGGGCTGGGCATGGGCATGGCCGCTTAACCGCCGCATTCTGTATAACCGCGCCTCCGCAGATCCGCAGGGTAACCCGTGGGATCCGAAGCGTCAGTTGCTGAAATGGGACGGCACTAAGTGGACCGGCTGGGATATTCCGGACTACAGCGCAGCGCCTCCGGGTAGCGGCGTCGGGCCGTTTATCATGCAGCAGGAAGGCATGGGGCGTCTGTTTGCCCTCGATAAGATGGCGGAAGGTCCGTTCCCGGAACACTACGAGCCGTTTGAAACGCCGCTGGGAACTAACCCGCTGCATCCAAACGTTATCTCGAACCCGGCTGCACGTATCTTTAAAGACGACGCCGAAGCATTGGGTAAAGCCGATAAGTTCCCGTATGTCGGAACCACCTATCGTCTGACCGAGCACTTCCACTACTGGACCAAACACGCGCTGTTGAACGCGATTTTGCAGCCAGAGCAGTTTGTGGAAATCGGGGAGTCGCTGGCGAATAAACTTGGCATTGCCCAGGGCGATACCGTGAAAGTCTCCTCCAACCGTGGCTATATCAAAGCCAAAGCGGTGGTGACCAAACGTATTCGCACGCTGAAAGCGAACGGCAAAGATATCGATACCATCGGTATTCCGATTCACTGGGGCTATGAAGGCGTAGCTAAAAAAGGCTTTATTGCCAATACTTTAACGCCATTCGTTGGTGATGCGAACACGCAGACGCCGGAGTTTAAGTCCTTCCTTGTGAATGTGGAAAAGGTGTAACGGAGACGACATATGGCTTATCAATCTCAAGATATCATTCGTCGTTCCGCGACTAACGGTCTGACCCCCGCGCCTCAGGCGCGGGACTTCCAGGAAGAAGTGGCGAAACTCATCGACGTCACCACCTGTATCGGCTGTAAAGCCTGTCAGGTGGCGTGTTCAGAGTGGAACGACATTCGCGATACCGTCGGCAATAACATTGGGGTGTACGACAACCCCAATGATTTAAGTGCCAAATCGTGGACGGTGATGCGCTTCTCGGAAGTGGAGCAGAACGACAAACTGGAATGGCTGATCCGCAAAGACGGCTGTATGCACTGTTCCGATCCAGGCTGTCTGAAAGCGTGCCCGGCGGAAGGTGCAATTATTCAGTATGCCAACGGTATCGTCGACTTCCAGTCCGAGCAGTGCATTGGCTGCGGTTATTGCATTGCGGGCTGTCCGTTCGACATTCCGCGCCTCAACCCGGAAGACAACCGCGTCTACAAATGTACGCTGTGCGTTGACCGCGTGGTGGTTGGGCAAGAACCAGCCTGCGTGAAGACCTGCCCAACGGGCGCGATTCACTTCGGTACGAAAGAGTCGATGAAAACGCTGGCGAGCGAGCGCGTGGCGGAGCTGAAAACCCGCGGTTACGACAATGCGGGCCTGTACGATCCGGCAGGCGTCGGTGGTACACACGTTATGTACGTGCTGCACCATGCTGACAAGCCAAATCTGTATCATGGCTTGCCGGAGAACCCGGAAATCAGCGAAACCGTGAAATTCTGGAAAGGCATCTGGAAACCGCTCGCAGCTGTTGGCTTTGCGGCTACCTTCGCAGCCAGTATCTTCCACTACGTGGGTGTCGGTCCGAACCGTGCGGATGAGGAAGAGAATAATCTGCACGAAGAGAAAGACGAGGAGCGCAAATGAAACGACGTGACACCATCGTGCGCTACACCGCGCCGGAACGTATCAACCACTGGATCACCGCCTTCTGCTTCATCCTAGCGGCGGTGAGCGGGCTGGGCTTTTTGTTCCCGTCCTTCAACTGGTTGATGCAAATCATGGGCACACCGCAGCTGGCGCGAATTCTGCACCCGTTTGTCGGCGTGGTTATGTTTGCCTCGTTCATCATCATGTTTTTCCGTTACTGGCATCACAACCTAATCAATCGGGATGATATCTTTTGGGCGAAGAATATTCGTAAGATCGTCGTCAACGAGGAAGTAGGTGACACCGGGCGTTATAACTTCGGTCAGAAATGCGTTTTCTGGGCGGCGATTATTTTCCTGGTTCTGCTGCTGGTGAGCGGCGTGATTATCTGGCGTCCTTATTTTGCGCCTGCTTTCTCAATCCCGGTGATCCGATTCGCGTTAATGCTGCATTCATTTGCCGCAGTGGCGTTAATTGTGGTTATCATGGTGCATATCTACGCCGCCCTTTGGGTGAAAGGCACGATTACCGCCATGGTGGAAGGATGGGTTACCAGCGCCTGGGCGAAGAAACATCACCCGCGCTGGTACCGTGAGGTCCGCAAGACAACGGAAAAGAAAGCTGAATGAGTATTCGCATAATCCCGCAAGATGAGCTGGGTTCGAGCGAGAAACGTACGGCGGATATGATTCCGCCGTTATTGTTCCCTCGGCTCAAGAATTTATACAACCGCCGCGCCGAGCGTCTGCGCGAGCTGGCAGAAAATAATCCGCTGGATGATTACCTGCGCTTTGCTGCGCTTATCGCCCACGCCCAGGAAGTGGTGCTGTACGACCATCCGCTGGAGATGGATCTGACCGCGCGCATTAAAGAAGCCAGCGCACAGGGCAAGCCCCCGCTGGATATTCACGTTCTGCCGCGTGATAAGCACTGGCAAAAGCTGCTGATGGCGCTGATTGCTGAGCTGAAACCTGAAATGAGCGGCCCGGCGCTGGCAGTGATTGAGAATCTGGAGAAGGCATCGACTCAGGAGCTGGAAGATATGGCCAGCGCACTGTTTGCCTCTGATTTCTCATCCGTCAGCAGCGATAAAGCGCCGTTTATCTGGGCTGCACTGTCGCTCTACTGGGCGCAGATGGCCAATCTGATCCCCGGCAAAGCCCGCGCTGAATACGGCGAGCAACGTCAATATTGCCCGGTTTGTGGTTCTATGCCGGTGTCCAGCATGGTGCAAATTGGCACCACTCAGGGTCTGCGTTACCTGCACTGCAACCTGTGTGAAACCGAATGGCACGTAGTGCGCGTAAAATGCAGCAACTGTGAACAGAGCGGCAAACTGCATTACTGGTCGCTGGATGACGAACAGGCCGCGATTAAAGCCGAAAGCTGCGATGACTGCGGCACTTACCTGAAGATTCTTTATCAGGAAAAAGAACCGAAAGTTGAAGCCGTGGCAGATGACCTCGCTTCTCTGGTACTGGACGCGCGAATGGAGCAAGAAGGCTATGCCCGCAGTTCCATCAACCCGTTCCTGTTTCCGGGTGAAGGGGAGTAATCTCTGACGTTTTCCGGGTGGCGCTGGTCGCCCGGATTACAGCTCATAGGGTGTGACGACACCATCTCTCGTATTCCGCGTTACCCATTCAAGATCATGCCGCAATTGTCTGTTTGCCTCGTTCTTCCCTCCAACACATCGATAAGGTTATGGGTATGTCACTGATGACAAGCGTATGATTGCCTGATGCGCTGCGCTTATCAGGCCTACCAATAAACTTCAATATATTGAATTTGCATGACTTTGTAGGCCGGATAAGGCGTTCACGCCGCATCCGGCATGAACAACGCGCACGTTGTCAGCAATCTGATTGACATCATTTTTTCCCATTACCATTCCTCGCGCAGCTTACGCTGATATTCGACACCATCTTCCTCACACCCTTGCCAGATGCCAGGAACACTGGTTCTTGCTGTTTGCGATTGATTTATCAGGTATTGATCTACCGCTTCCCTTAATAGGTCCGCACGAGGAAGATTACGCTGCACCTCGAGATCATCAAGTTGCTTAATCACCTCATTCGATAAATCGAGTAAAATTCTGCCCATATCTATACCTGCCAGAGAGTTCATAAATATCTCGCCAATATCATTTTTGAATCTATGGAGAGAAAAGTACCCTTGCCGAATCTTTAAAGAAAGCTCATTTACGCATCATTTTTTATTTTTGCGAGGCGTTTTCCAGATACGATGTAACAGTTGCAGTTATTATAAGTTCAAGTAAAACAGCCTTGTATTAATACCAGAATAAGGGCATCTGTTTTTTTATATTCAAGAATGAAAAATTTTTTTCATTCCTTATGCTCCTTACACTGATCATCAACACCAACTACCTCCCCCTTTTGCCTGCCTCCCTTTGCTTTACGCACCGGAAATTGCTGCCGCTCCAGATATTGCTCAACCGCTTCGCGTAAAATTGCAGATCGTGAAACCTTACGCCAGCCCCGAAGCTTGTTCAGCCGTTTAATTGCCTCTTCTGAGGTAGCCTGAGTTTAACGGACACTCCTTCCTGAAATAGAATGGCATCAGAAGGAGCTAATAATGAGCAGAAAAAACCAACGTTACTCTAAAGAGTCCAAAGCCGAAGCTGTCAGAACGGTTCTTGAAAATCAACTTTCGATCAGTGAAGGCGCTTCCCGATTATCCCTTCCTGAAGGCACTTTAGGACAATGGGTTACCGCCGCCAGAAAAGGGCTCGGTACTCCTGGTTCCCGCACGGTGGCTGAACTGGAATCTGAAATTCTGCAACTGCGTAAGGCGTTAAATGAAGCTCGCCTTGAGCGAGATATATTAAAAAA